>NVSP01000139.1 GCA_002732755.1 Phycisphaera sp. | reverse complement strand
ATCTTCGAGTGGAAGAGATACGACTATCACCCGCGTATTGACACGGTGCTGCTTGCATACGAGGCAGATATAAAGCACGGCATGCAGTTTTTCGACCAGGTATTCGGCGGCGAAGACTTACGCGCATTGCAAAACACGGTAGAAACAATCGAGCCCAGAATATGGCGCAGCGAGGATGACTTTGAGTACCTCATGTCATGGTTGAAGACCGGCCCCACGATAACGCGGCTTGCCATTCTGAGAACGGTTTGCAATGGTCGTATAAAATTAATTACAAATTCTCAAATATACACGCGTTCTAGAAATGATCTGCGCCGCCAAAGAGCCGAATCTCTCGTCGAGGCAATGCTCGATGTCCTCGAAGATGTCGGCGGCGATCCCGAAAGCTCATACTCGCTTGCGCAGTTGCACCAGCTCAACTCCCTCGCTGTTCCATTGATTGCAAAGCGGCTCGACTCTACAAGTGACGCGGCTGTGGCAGGAATTTTAATCCGAATACTGCGGGTACAGGGTACACAGGCGAGAGCAGCGATCCCAACCTTGGAACGATTTGCCGAGAACCAAGTTTGGCCCGAAGAGCTGCGTACTCAAGCAGCCCAGGCCATCACCTGGATACGAAACCCTAGGGTTGTTGATAGGCACGGCGGCGGCAGGCGATAGTTTCCTACCATCTGCAACATATGGCAAAGCGACCCACCAAGAAACCCGCCGCCGGTCTCACCTACGCCGATGCCGGCGTGGACCTTGCGACCTACGACTCGTTCATCTCTGGCCTCGGCTCGATGGTCCGGCGGACCCACGGGCCGCGGGTCATCCAGAACCCCGGCGGGTTTGCGGGCCTCTTTCGCCTCGACTACAACCAAAAACTCTTCCAGCAGAACTATGTTGACCCGGTCCTCGTTGCCTGCTGCGACGGCGTGGGCACCAAGCTCAAACTCGCCACCGAGTGCGGCGACTACTCGACGATCGGAATCGACCTTGTCGCGATGAGCGTGAACGATTTGATCGTGCAGGGCGCCGAGCCGTTGTTCTTTTTGGACTACATCGCGGTGCCCAAGGTCATCCCGGAAGTGCTGGCACAGATGGTCGAGGGCGTCGCGTCGGCGTGCAAAGATTCCGGCTGCTCGCTCATCGGGGGCGAGACGGCGGAGATGCCCGATGTCTACGCCAAGGGCGAGTTCGACATGGCCGGCTTTGCGGTGGGGGTCGTCGAACTCAAGAAAGCGACCGACCCGCTGCGCGTCGCGCCGGGCGATGTCATCCTCGGGCTCGCATCCGACGGCGTGCATTCCAACGGCTACAGCCTCGTCCGCAAAGTCATCAGTACGAAACAACTCAAACTCGATGCGATTTACAAAGACTTGGATACTGACCGCACGCTCGGCGAGGTCTTGCTCACGCCGACCCGGCTCTACGCCAATCCCATTGTGAAACTGTTGCGGGCGTACAAGGTCAAAAAAATCGTCAGCGGCATGGCGCACATCACCGGCGGCGGGCTTGCACAAAACCTCGAGCGTGTGATGAACCCGACGGTGGACGCGGTGATCAAACGAAAGGCGTGGGATGTGCCGCCCGTTTTCGATTTCTTGCAAGCGCACGGAAACATCGAGCTCGCCGAGATGGACCGCGTCTTCAACATGGGCGTTGGGTWTGTGCTGATCGTTCGCCCGACCTTCGCCGACGCGGTCAAACGCAAGCTGGAGAAGTTCGGCGAAACCGTCTACGAACTCGGTGAGATCAAGAAGGGCACCGGCAAGGTCAAGGTTCGCTAGCTTGGGATGTCAATGCTCTTAAAGGTTGGCCTCGGTGTGCCGGTGCCGATACATTCGATTTCTTTGAGTTTATTGAGGTACTCACTCACCGCGATCATGACCGTCGCGTGGCTCCATGTGAGCGGGCTGACGGAGAGCGGCTCGCCCGTGTACGGGTGGAACTGCTCGGCGAGTACGCCGGACTCGAGCTGCCGGTAGGTACACCAGTTTATCAGGTCCATCGCTTCTAAGAGTTCACTTTTGGTCTTGGCCTTGGCGATGATGTACTGCGCCTGCCAGAGCGTACAGATGACCCACGGGTTACCGGGCACAATATCTGTTTTTTCTGATTCGATCTGGTGGTAGTAGTCGTTTTGATAGCGGGCCATGCCGCCGATCTCGGTGCGGACAGAGAGCAGATCGCGGATCGCCTTCTGGTCTGCTGCGATTTTCTCGTGCTCCGGGTCGATGCCCGCGATCGCAAAGAGCGCGTAGTTTGAGGTGTCGGCGTTGAGATCGAGCCGGTACGAGCCGTCTTCTTGCGGCACAACCCGGCGTGCGAACCGCCCCTCTGACTCGTGCCAGAAGTGCTTCATGAACGAGTTGGTCATCCGCTCGGCTGCCTCGGTGTAGGTCGCGGCGCGATCCGGCTCGCCAAAGTCCCGGCAGAACGCGGCTGCCGCTTTGAGCGCACCGATCGTGCTGGCGACCGTAAAGGTGTGTACACCCCGGCGTTCTTCCCACAAGTCCCACGACTGCTTGGGTAAGCCGTTGGCGTCGCGGTATTCAACAATCCAGTCCGCCGGGCGAACAATCAATTCGTCATAAACACTCTTAATAAACTCTACATCGCGGTATGTTTCAAAGTGTTTGCGAAGCGCCCAGAGCACAAGCGATGTTTCGTCTTGCTGGATGGGCAGGATCTTCTGGCCGTCGAGTGTCCACGGGTGCCAACTCGACGCGAGCGAGCCGGACGGGTTGTATTTGTGCAAGAAATAGCCGTCTTCTTCGATCACGCGTGCCGAGAAGCGGAAGAAGCGTCGGCTCAGTTCGCTCTGGCCCGTCAGAATAAGCGCGTACGCGCAGAGCGCGCCGTCGCGGGGCCAGCAGTAGGAGTAGTGGTCCCCGCCGAACTGCGCGATGTCGGTGTCGTTGGCTGCGATGATCGCGCCGCCGTTGTCTACTTGTGTTCGCAGGATCAGGGCCGAGCGGTAGAACATGTCGGCGACGGCTTCGGGCAAGGAACTCGTGTCGATATTTTCTTTGTGCGCCCATGTTTTCCAGTACGCCTCGGTCTGGAAGATCATCCGCTCAGCGCCGGTGTCCCAGATGCGGCGGTTGAGGGCTTTGACATCGTTGTAGCTCCTGCCACAGGCGAACCAGTTGGTGACCGAGCTTTCACCGTTGGCAGGCACATGCAGGTTGTACCCGATGGTCGCATCGACCGAGCCTTGCGCGATGGTGTTGCGTCCGAGGTGGCCGTCTTCGGCGTCTCGCCAGGTGCCCTCGGCGCCGCCGACGCGTTTGGTCCCGATGGCCCAGTGATCGATGCCGCACTTGTGCTGGTCGCAGGCGTTGACGAGGAAGTAGAACCCGTCTTTGTAGAAGACGACCGAGTTTGTGGTCGGGTCATAGTTTGCGGTGTCACCGACGGGGTTGCCGCCGATGGAGAGGTCGTAGTGGAAGAAGATCCGCACATCGCGGTCGCGGCCGGCGAGGTCTCGCACGACAGTCTTGCGGAAATAGATGGGTTCTGATTGATCGACCGCGTCGTTGCAGGTAAGCTCGATGCCGAACTCTTTGTGGACGAGGATGACCTCGGTGACGAGCGTGTCTGGYTTGTAKCGGAGSGTGCGTTTCCAGCCCTCGTCTTCGATCCACGCGAAGCTGCCGTCGACCCAGACGCCAAACCGCTGGATGTGGCCCGAGGTGTGGTTGGGTTGGCCCACGCAGGGGAAGTAGATGTCGCGGATGCGGTAGTTGTCGTCGAAGTTGATCAGCAGTGAGCCGTTGCCGACTGGGATGTCGCGGGGCATGGTGTGTGTCCTTGCGTCTTTGGTTTCGCACCTCGCATTGGCGAGGCATCAACAAGGGTATCGGTCCATCGGCTTGGTCAGTTGTGCCCGATTGTGGGTCAGCCAGCGAGGAATTGTTCTGCAAGAGCCGCCGCCTCGTCGTCGTCGATCTCGCTGCTGCTCTCGGGTGCGTTGGCGATGGTCGGTTCGCCGCCCAGAGCCTCGATGCGTGCCTTGACATCCCCGATGAATGAGATCGAGATGCCAAAGTTCTCGCCGACTTTGACCGCAAGGCCCTGCCCAATGGGGACATTGTTCACCAGAAGGTCCAGTTCGGCATCAGCGGGCTTTGCAAGCTCGATAATCATGCCCGGCGCGAGCTCGCAGATGTCCTTCATCTTGAGCGTTTTTTGCCCGATCCGAACGATTATCGGGACCTCGAGCTTCAGGATGGAATCAAGCTTGCTGGACATACTGCTGGGGTATCGGCGATCGCGGGCCGCGTTCTGCGGGAATTGGCAAATCAGCCGTCGTACCGCGCCACGATCAGCGTGACATTGTGCCCGCCAAAGCCAAACGTGTTGTTCATGGCGTAATTGACGGGCATTTCCCGAGCGACATTTGGCACGAGGTCCATGTCGTAAGGCACGACCGAGCCGTCTTCTTGGCGTGTGCCCGGGATCTCAAGGTTGATGGTGGGGGCGATGATGCCCTCGCGCACCGCGCCTAGGCAGGCAATGGTCTCGACCGCGCCCGAGGCCCCGAGCGTGTGCCCGTGCATGGACTTGGTGGAACTCATCACGAGCTTGCCGCCGGCGGACTTGCGGGCATGGTCACCAAAGACCGAGAGGGCCGCGGCGATCTCAGCCGAGTCACCCAGCGGTGTCGATGTGCCGTGCGCGTTGACATAGTTGATCTGGTCCGTGTTCAGTCCCGCATCCCGCAGCGCCCACGACATCGAGCGCGCGGCCCCAAGCCCCTCGGCGTTTGGCGCGGTGATGTGGCTCGCATCGCAGGAGTTTCCAAACCCGACAAGCTCGCCGAGGATGTCGGCACCGCGCGCCTTGGCGTGCTCTTCGCTTTCGAGGACGCAGATCGCAGCACCCTCTGCGAGAATAAAGCCATCCCGATCCGCATCGAACGGTCGGCTCGCACCTTCGGGGTCGTCGTTTCGTGTGCTCAGCGCTTTCATGGTCATGAATGCGCCAAGGCAGAGCGGTGTGCAGGCCGCCTCTGAACCGCCGGCGATCATGACATCGGTCATCCCGGTTTGGATGTACCGCATCGCGTCGCCCATCGCGTGGCCGGAGCTTGCGCACGCGGTCGCGTGTGCCGAGGCCGGGCCTTGCAGGTTGTGCTTGATCGAGATATTGCCAGCCACCGCGTTGACCATAAGCCTTGGGACTGTGAACGGGTTGATCCGGCCCGGGCCTTTCTTGGTCAGTGTGATGACATTCTGCTCGATGGTCGAGATGCCGCCCACGCCAGAGCCAACGACCACGCCGCACATGGTGGGGTCTTCCTTGGACATATCGATGCCCGAGTGCTCGATCGCCTGCTGGGCCGCGACAATCCCGAGTTGCGTACAGCGGTCGAGCCTGCGTGCTTCGCGTTTTTCGATGTGGTCGGTGGGGTTCCAGTCACGCAGCGCGCCGGAGATCTTCACGGCCCATTTCTCATAACGGTCAAATTCGGGGTCGGTAATCTTGGAGATCCCGCTCTTACCCTCGCGCATCGCGGTCCATGTCGATGGCGCATCGTGACCAAGATTGGTCACCGCTCCGACACCTGTGATCACAACTCTGCGTTTCTGACTCATCGACGGCTGCTCCGGGCTGGACCTGAATCAACAGGTATCAGAAAAAGCGGCACCGAGGCCGCCTGAAGATTCAGTGCTGGGTGACACGCGGGACCGATCAGTCGGTGCCCTGTGCGCCCTTGATGAACTCGATCGCTTGGCCAACGGTCTTGATGTTCTCGGCCTGGTCATCCGGGATAGATGTCTCGAACGCATCCTCGAACTCCATAACGAGTTCGACGGTGTCGAGGCTGTCTGCGTTGAGGTCATCAACGAAGCTCGTCTCCCGCGAGATTTTGTCCTTGTCTGCACCGAGTTGCTCGGCGACGATGTCGATTATTTTGGCTTCGATGTCCTGCTCGGTCACGCGTGATTCTCCGATGCACTGCCGCCCGAGACGAGACTGCCCCGCGGCCCGGCGTGCAAGACGAGATTCTAGCCAAATCGGACCTTGCAGCAAGCCCCAGAGCAACATGGCCCTGTAACTGATGAAATGGCTCTTCAACGAGCCACAAGGTGCTGTTTATGCAGGGTTTACGGCGAAGTGCCAGATCGTGACGGCTGGGATGGCTTGCACACTCAGGCAGATCTTGTGAAGAAACCACCTATTTAGGGGCACAAGAACTGGTCCTGATCCCTCAGCCAGCGGGTTTGGTTGTCGATGAGATCGCTGACTGGAGAGAGTTGAAGCCGGCTTGGGCTGGGCTTCTTACGCGGAGAGGGAACGACGCTATGGCACAGATGCCCCGTGAATTGAACGAGTTTGCCGAGCAGGTCGCCGACATGCTCCGGCAGATCCAGCCCGACTACGCCGTCAAACTGATCGGTACGAGTGAACTCTTGGTCGACGGCCGCCGCCTCGACCTCGACAACCTCTACCGCATGGTCAGCCACGACGAGATCCGAGGCCAGGAGATCGTCGAGCACTACCTCGATCAGCTCTTTAGCGATGATTCGATCGACCAGTCAGATATGAGTTTTGATCTTGTGCGCGAACGAATCATGCCTCGAATACAACCAGAATCAATCTTCGAGCACCTCTCGCGAGAACTCGTCGCACACATCCCCTTCGTCAACGGCACCGTCATCGTCTTCGTCACCGACCTGCCCAACATGACCATCAGCATCACCACCGAGCAGATGATCCGCTGGGGCATGAGCTGCGAAGAACTCGAGCAGGTTGCCCGCGAGAACCTCAACAACTACACACCCGAGCTGGACATGCAATTCGTTGAGTCAAAAGAAGGCGGCCACGCTGCGATCATCGGCGAACAAGACGGCTACGACGCTGCCCGCATTCTGATGGGCGGGCTTTACAACACGCTCGTCGACCGCCTCGGCCCGGACTTCCTTGTCGCCATCCCGGCGCGCGACATGTTCGTCGCCCTCTCGGCCGGCCCATCGACATTCCTTCAACGGCTCCACCGCCGGGTCGTGCAGGACTACAACCGCCTGCCATACCCGATCACCGATGAACTCTTCCTTGTCACCCGTGACGGCGTAGCAGGCACGATTCTGGACGACTACGGCATCGAAAAACTCGAAGGCATCGGCCCCGAAGCATTCACCGACGAATTCGACGAAGACCGCGACGCTGCGTAAAGCGACCGGGGCACTTCCCTCCTTCTCCCCGTCGGAGGATTATGCATCAAACTCGTTTCTTCTCCAGATGATTGCCGCGTTGATGGCGAGTTTGGCGGCGACCCAGGCCCGGACGCGGTGGAGTCGCC
>NVSP01000138.1 GCA_002732755.1 Phycisphaera sp. | reverse complement strand
GCTTCCCCCTCAATCTCATCATGCCGAAACTCCAAAATCCCCGCCCCATACCGCCAAACCATCCCACCCTCGCACAACAACCGCAGCGCCTTGTCGCACTCCTTTGTCAGCGATTTCTGATCCAGCCCCGGGTCGTTCGCCGGCTCCAACTCAAAGTGCGCACAATACGCCTTGAACCAGCCCGTCAGATCACCCGCAAAAACTTTGTCCGTAACCTTGGGCAAATCCTTCTTCGGCGGCGCCTTCACCACAACCACCGGCGCATGGTTCGCGTCCATCGGCAACTCAACATTGCACCGGTCCGCAATCCTCTGCGTGTTCAAAAGCGACTCTTCACCCGCCCGCCCAAAGTCCGCGTTGTTGTACTGGGCCCCCCCAAAGATCTCCCACATCTCCTCCGGGCTTTTCACATACAATTCCGGCGTGTACCGCATCCGTGATTCGTCGCTCTTGTTCTTCCCCGTCGAAATGCAAATCAGCGTGTCGTGCGCATCGTGATCCTCAGCCATCAAGAAATGGCTGTCATTGTCACACACAATCGGAAGTTCATTCTCTCGTGCAACCCGAATCAGATGCGGGTTGATCGAAATCTGCTCCGGGATGTGGTGCTGAAGTTCCACATAAAACCGTGGCCCCGTCCCCTCGTCCGCAAACACCCGCGCGTGCCACAACGCGCTCTCGACCGCCTTCTCGTAGTACGACCGATCCCCGCTCGCGTTCCCGCCCGAGCTTTCGTACGACATCAGGTGCTCGCCCATCTCCGAACCGAGGTGGCCGTTGATCGCGATCAAACCCGAGTTGTGCTCCTCAAGAAGCTCCCGATCCATCCGCGGCTTAAAGTAAAATCCAGTCAGATATGCCTCGGAACACAAATACAGAAGATTCCGCCAGCCCGTCAGATTCTCCGCCAACAGCACCAAGTGGTACCCACCGTCGGACACCCCCGTGTACACCTTGTCGTGCCTGCTCTTTGGCGCGATATACGCCTCGACCCCGAGGATCGGCTTGATCCCCGCCGCCCGCGCCTTCTTATAAAAATTCACCGCCGCGTGCATGTTGCCGTGGTCGGTCACCGCCAGGGCGTTCATCCCAAGCTCAGACACACGCTTGACCAACTTATCCAGCCGGTTCCCGCCGTCCAGCAGCGAGTATTCCGAGTGCAAATGCAGATGCACAAAGGGCTTATCGGCCCCAGCCGCCCCATCCGCCCCAGCACCATCATCAAGTGGTCGTTGACTCATATCACCCACAACTAGTGTGTCCAATCCAGTTCAGCACCCCCGCGGAGAGCCGAACCTATGAGTTTACGCCCGCCGTTTCATCTTGTCGCCGCCCCGGCCAACCGACAGCCCATCCACCGCAGCCCAGTTTCCCGTGCCTCGGCTCTGCGAGCCGTGTCTTGCCCACGAATCGTCCAACTGCAAACCCAGCCACCCAAGCCCCATAGAGTCATCCGATGGATGAACGCTTCCAAACCTACGCCAACCGCGCCGCCACCTACAAGGTCAGGCTGCAACAGCACCGCGACAAACCCCGCGGCCCGCTCGAAAACGCCATCAACATCTTCCTCAGCCTCCTCATCTTCATCGTCCTGCTCGTCCTGATCATCCCGCTGATCGCCCTGATCATCCTCCTCGCCATCGCCTTCCTCATCTACTTCAAAATCAAATCCTTCTTCCGAGGCCTGGGCAAACCAAACGCCCGCGTCGGCCCCGTCCGAACCGACGGCAGAGACAATGTCCGCGTCATCGACCGAGACTAGATTCCCGCCGCGTCACCACCGCATGGACATACAAAAGCACCGCAACACACAACACCAACGCCCCCGCTAGCTCAACCGTTTCTTCAAACACATTGACCATCTCGATCGAAACACCACGCTCCAAGCCCACCGACTCGAGTATCCATGTCGAAGAATCCGCAAGCTTCCCAATAGCCATCAACCCAAACCCCAAAGCCACACTCAGCACCCAAGGCACGCGCCCTAAAAAACCACGCACATACCTTCCCGCATACGACCTCGCATACCAGACCCCAAGTGCCACAATCCCAATAAGAATCGCGACAACGACCGCTTTTTCAACACCTGAAGAATTATTCCGAAAGTAAAAACTTGAACGAAAGACCCCCTCGGTCGTAAACCGATTGTGAAAGTCAAGCTCGCGAGCCGCAAGCAGAGCCGTAAAGAACGCCGACCGCAACGCAAACGCGCCATCAAGCCTCAACATCGAAAAAAACACCAGAACAACCGTCGCCGCGATAGAACACACCACGCTGGCGATCTCCACCGGGCCGCCCTCGCCAAGAAACCCACGCCTGGAATCTTCATCAATCAGCCACGCCGTGACGAAACAAACCGCCATCACCAACACAACAACCGCGATCGGGACCACAACCGCCCACCGCAACCTTCCCTGACCTCGCATCGATTCCAAGAGCAACCCTTCCGCACGGTGCCCAACGCTTCACACCCGGCCCCATCATACACATTCTGACCCGGGCCATGCCCCCTGCGCCAACCAACGCGCAACAATCAACCGTGCCAACCCCAAAGCCAATCCTGACCTGCCAGTCCTGCGGCCACGACCTCACATCATTCATCACCACCCCCTGGATCAGAACCTGCCCAGAATGTGGCCAAAAATTCGACCCCGAGTTCCTCTACGAAGGCAACCCCGGCAACACCCCAGAACCAAACGCCACACCGCCCCCGCCGCGCAACCTCGACAGCAGGTCACCCGACAATGACTAGCCGCCAGCGCACAACATGCAGTCTGCTCGGCATGACCGCGCCCGTCGCCGCCCTCACACTGCTCGGACTCATCACCGCAGCCGCCCACCTGCAACTCGCAACCTTCGCGCTCGGCGCGTGGACCTTCCCGCTGGCGATCGTTGTCCCCCTAGTCATCGCCGGCCGGATGCTGCTGGCAAGCCACTCAGTCTCAAAGTCCGTCGCGCTGGCAACACTCGCCGTCAGCATGAACCTCATCATCGAAGCCGCCGGCACCACCGCACAACTCGCCATGCTCAGCTAGGCGCCTGTCCTACAAATCGCATTTGAACGAGCCCCTTCCGTGAGGAAGGGGGCCATCCTTCATCTCATTCCGAGCCGGAAGCGCAAGCGACCTGGGTGTCTTTTCATAATCTAAGCAAATGCACCAAGGTCGCTCGCGCTCCCGGCTCGGATCGAAACCACCTTCTTCACGATGTGGAAAAAAGCAAGATGTGTTCTTCACCCGMTYWKTKKCWKYWWMKMYWWMAGCWMWWMYAWYCYSMMMMSMAWCWRKRMRTWMTGSYRMTYYTYCYGATCCTTTCCAAACACAAACCGATGTAATTTTACCCATCTACATTTGTAATGCCCAGAAGAATCCCTTAGAATCACAGGTGTATGGGGCCGCTCCGGTGTATGGGGCCGCTCCGATGTTACAAGGGAGCTTGGCCAATGTATTGCATACCGGTCCACGCAGTTCTTGCGATGTGCTTTGGGGTCCACTCTTTCTCGGGTTCGCCGCCGTGTTCGATAGAAGAACACAGACAGCAGATCCCCGCCATCGCTAGGGATGGCGCGGTCATGGTTGACCATTGGCCATCTGAATACATATGGAAGATCAGCGATGCTGTAGAGCAAGAACGCTACCTCACCGGCGGTAAGACGCCAGCCATCCTGTGCGATCGGGTGCCGTGCACGGTGTACGATGGGCTGCCCTTGGGCGTGTTGAGTATCGCCTACTCGGTAGCAACAGGGTTTACATGGTTTGTTTCGGGCACGGTTGAAGTCGAGGTCAAGACTGGGCTTGCGACCCGGCTCATCGTAGAGCTTGGCGGATCTCTTTCTGCTTCAGCCGGCGTTTCCGGGTCTACCGTTGAAACCCATTCCACCAGTTTCGCCCTGCCCGAAAGCTACTGCTTCGATCGCAAACGAGATATATTTGAATCGAAATACAGAACATCCGGCACCGTAACCGTGACAGAAGAACGGTACATCTGGAGGTTGGCCCCAGATGCCTTCGGACACACCTCCTACTTTGGAACCATCTGCCAAGGGGGGTCCGCTTCCGGTGATGCAAAGGGCCGATTCTCTTACCGAGTCGATCCTCTTGATACACCCTGCTGTGATATGTCTGCCTCACCTCCTTGCTGCGGCTGTTATGTAGAACAATAGTATGAAAGGAAAACACATGAACTCTGCCAAGATCATTTCCGCAGCGATTATTCTCTCGATCGCCAACCACTCTGCGCCGGCCCTCGCCGATGATGCACAGGCCAAGGCTTATCTTTCCCAGGCTGTAAGCGAACTCATTGCCGGCAACTATGAGCAAACCCGGCAAAGCTGTCTCAACGCCATTGCAACAGCAGATACGGAAGAATACCGCCTCTCGGCGCACCAGATGTATGCATCCACACTTGGTATTACCGRTGAAGACTACACTGGCGTTGTGGCATACCTCGAACCGGTGATCGCCAACGCAGCGCCAGATGCAACTTCGTACGCGGAACTGATCTTTTGCTACCGAACTCTCGCAGATGCAAAGAAGATGCTCGGAGACCTCAGYGGKGCTRTCGCSGTKAGAACCSARGCCATYGACATGTATGCRCAGCTCACCATCCCCCCGGCCATCGGCCCGCTCTATGCCGCAAATGCTTCCGACAACGCGAAGCTTGGAAACTTTGAAGCTTCMAGAGCGTGGTGGGACAGGCTCTTTGCAGAACAATGGGTGTACGGCGCYAMCRAYGAAACCCGCACGCACAACCGGATCGTGGCCGTTCAGCAATCTGGATATGAACGCAGAACTCAAGACYATCGAGACCGGATCGATACCCTCTTGGCCGAGGTACGTCTTGAAGAAGATCGTGGCAACGCCGTCTTGCTCAARGAAAAGTTCTTTTCGTATAAAGAAAGCATCGAACCGATCGAGACGGCCCGAGTTGTCGCCGAGGAACTGTATCTGCTCACAAACATCTATGGCTGGCACAAACCAACCGACGAACAACCAAAGCCTTACTTCAAAACGGATGACATGACCGARTTTGTGCAGGAAGCTRTCGCSGTCGTGCTSYTKCCGCTGGCGCTGGGYGAAACCCCGRGCACMACCCARGCCGAGGCTGATTCAAACTACCAGTACGCCAAGTTCTTACTCGCAGAATTGCCAAACGAAGAACAGGTCACGCGATTCCGTTCGGCCCTTCTRCAGGTTGTACGAAAGTATGAACTCCAGTCCGGTAGCCTCGGCGGGCAGTAAACACTGCCTCACCCACTCCCCGGCAACATCGCCAAAATCTCAACCAAACCCCAACCAATCGCCGCCAGCAAAATCAAACCACCCGCAAGCACCGCCACCATCTGAGCGCAGTTCTTCCAAAACCGCTCCATGTGCTCGCACCGGATAGCTTTGTACGCAATTGCTGTAAAGCATAAAATCGGAATAAGCAAAAGCCACTCGTATCCGTGCGCGGGCATCGGCGACAAAAATACATGCCATGTCTGACCGAGCGTCGCCATCACAGCTTCGCCCCCTCGCCCCGCCTGCGCATCGGCGGAAACAACGCATCGATCGCCGCGATCAGGTTCATCAGCCCCGCAAGAGCACAACTAAGCATCCCGATCTCGTTCATCCGCCCAACACCTTGCACAACCGAGCCCTCGGCGCGAAGCCAATAGTGCAGCCAATCAACCCCAAACGCCATCGGCCCCGTCAGCGACTGGGCCATAAACCACCAGCGGTCATCCCGCGAATCAACCGCATCCAGCCCGCCGATCAGAAGCCCAGTCACAAACAGCCCAACAACCCCAAGAGCAACCATCGCCCCGCGCCTTGGCAATCCAAGCACAACATGACCAAGCCCCGGCAGCACAAACGCCGCCAACCCAGCAACCGGCCGAAACCCACGCGTGTTCCACGGAATCTCCCCCAGCGCAGCATCGCCCAAAGCTGGACCTGACATCGGTTGGACTGGGTCATCGGGCATGCCAAACTACCGTCGGCAACTCCCACCCCAAAGCGTGAGCACCGTCCTGTCACAAAACATGTTGACGGYCACGCTCGCAGGGGTACCCTACTCGCCGTTCGGACCTCTCACTCATTTCACATGTTACAACCGCCGAGACCATGACCANYGCNSCWMACCNSCSCRSRCRYSGMYSGWGMMANSYGWTCSRGMSCARGACACCCTCGTTCTCGACCCGGAACAACATAAACATCCCGGAGTTCTCGGAACACAACCACTCATGGCCGGCTACGAAGACGAAGACGAGGACCCCAGCGCAGACTTCTACGACGATGATGAGGAATACGACGAGGACTACGAAGACGATTTCGATAAAGAACCGAGCGCCAACGAGGACATCGACGATACCGAAGTCGAGGACCAAGACCTCTAAGCAAGAGCCGACCGGCATCAACTCGCCAGCCGGCCCCACAGGAGCAGGCACATGGGCGCAAACGCACACAACGATTTCGACAGCCTCGACGACCACCTCAACGAGGAAGCCATAGAACACCTCGAAACAAGCGACTCCTCCCTCATCGAAAACCAAATCGACGACCAAATCGACCCGGACATCCAAGACCAGCTCGACGACCTGCTCGCGATGGACGATGCCGCCCCGCCATCTAAAACCACCGCCCCAAAGCTCGCCGAGACCGAACACCGCTACGAAGGACCAGACCGCCGGGGCAGCGTCGTCGACACCCGCTCCAGCGGCCTCGAACGCCGCCGAGGCCCGGGCCGCCGCCTGACCGACTTCGTCAAAGCCGCCGAAGAAGGCGAAATGAACGCCGAGCAGTTCCTCTTCCTCAAAGCCATCGACACCTTCAAAACAGCCAACAACAAAAGCTACCCAAACTGGACCGATGTCCTCGAAGTCGTACGCCTCCTCGGCTACCGAAAAACACTCGCAAGTGAACTCAACCTCGCCGGCACCGACGACTGGAAAGAAAAACCAGACGCACCCTCAAATGTCCGCACCCGCGACGGCATAACCCACAAACGCAAAGCCGCCTGATTCCCTCTCCCGTCCCCGACGGGGGGAGGTGCCGAGCAACGCGAGGCGGAGGGGGTCGTTTACTCGTAGTTCCCAAGCCGAGGGATGGCAATCCCTCGGTTCTTTTGGTTGCAATGGAAATCGCTCATTCCCTATTCACACGGTAGAGGACCGATGGATCACGATCCATCGGCTTGGGGTTTGGGGTGGACCTCTTTATTCATAACGTCTCCTACGATGAATAAAGAAACCAAACCCACACATCAGCCCTACGCCGACTCCCGGAGCTGGAACAGCGGATGCGACACGAAACGAAAAATTACCAAATGGGAAGGTTGGGCTGTCACTGCCAAGAAAATCGATCC
>NVSP01000137.1 GCA_002732755.1 Phycisphaera sp. | reverse complement strand
TCCTTAATTTTCCGCGACACCGGCACCGAACGCAACCCCTGCTTAAGCCGCCCCAACACCTCATTCTTCCGCGCCGCAGGCAACACCCGAATCGCATCAGACTCAATCCGTTCCCGCGACCACCCTTCGTATTTTTCAAGCCGAAAGAAGTAGTTCTGTTCGGTCCGTTTTTCGAGCGGCTTGCCGGTGACGGGGCTTTTGTATTCCGAGTCTTTGGCGATGCGCTCGGTCAGGTATTCCTCTTGGCTTGCGTCCCACCAGCCCTCGTAGTCGCCCAGTTCGATGTCGCCCGAATCGACGAGCCTTTGGATGTACGCGGCGGCCTTGGTCTTGTGGCGGTCCTGGGTCGTGCGGACAAAATCGTCGTGGGAGAAGTTCATGGCTGCGAAGGCGTTGCGGAACTCGGCGGCGTTGCGGTCGGCCCACTCGATGGGGCTTTGGTTGTGTTCTTTGGCGGAGGCGACGACCTTCTCGGCGTGCTCGTCCGTACCGGTGAGGAAGAACACCCCTTTGGGGGAGCCGGCCCGGAGCCTCTCGAATCGGGCAGCGACATCGGCGAGGAGGGTGGTGTAGCAGTGCCCGATGTGGGGCTTGTCGTTGACATAGTAGATCGGGGTGGTGATGTAATAGGTGCTCATCGGGTGAGTGTAGGTGGCGTGCCACTGACCCGTTCTTATGGGTCAGTGCTCTTGAATCGCCTTACAGAAACACTGACCCGCCGGAGCGGGTCAGTGGCACGGGTGCGCCGATCCGCGAAAGAGTCCCTAGGCTTGTGGCACCGGGGATTGCCGGGCGAAGAGGAGTGGTTCATGACGCGAGAGCAGTTTGAGGCCCAGGCGCTCGAACATCTCGATGCGGTGTTTCGGATGTCGATGCACCTGACCCGCGACCGCGAGCGGGCCGAGGACTTGGTGCAGGATGTCTATCTCCGCGCCCTCAAGTCCGCAGCGCGCAACGGCTTTGAGGCCAGGGGCGGCGGCATGCGGGCGTGGCTCTTTACCATCGCGCACAACACCTTCTACACAACCATCAAACGCCAGAACCGCGCACCTGTTGCGGTTGGTGAGTTCCATTCAGATGCAGCCGACGGCCCGATGCCGGACGAACCACCACCCGCGTGGGACGGCGCGAGCTTCGACTGGGAACATGTGGACGATCGGCTCCATAAGGCGCTTGGCACACTCAAAGAAGAATACAGGCAGGTCCTGATAATGTGGGGGGTTGGGGGGTTCAAGTATCGAGAGATCGCTGAGGTCATGGATGTCCCGATCGGGACGGTCATGAGTCGGCTTCACCGGGCGAGGAAGATGGTTGCCGACGCGCTGGCGGACCAGCCCGGGGCGCTCGAGGAGCTTGGGATCAGGCTTGGCAAGGAGACGCCCGAATAACCATCCATCGGACAAGTATTTGAAAATAAGTTTCTGTTGGAAAGCCGGAACAAGCGAGTATCCACACGGGTTTGAAAAGAGATGGGCCAGGTTTTGTGCCCATGAAAGAGTGACGAAAGCCGCGACATGACTGACCACACCCCAACACCCGAAGATCGGCTCAACCTGGCAGCGATGTTGCGCGCCGCTGCCGACGATGAGCTGTGTTCTTTCGACGAGCGCCGGCTCGAGGCCCATCTTGAAGAGCACCCGGAAGATGTTGCGCGCATCAAGGCTGAGCAGGAGTTGCGTGCTGCGGTTGGTCGGGTGATGGGCGTTGATTCTGGCGAGGGTGCGCCTGCTGGTTTTCGTGATCGGGTCGCCTCGGCGATGGCAGCGGTCGAGCTTGACACAGCGGACGCGCCGAGTGTGCCCGAGCAGATGTCGCAGTCCACCCGCGCGGCCTCGTACTGGGCCGGGTCACCGAGCAGATACGCCGCAGCAGCAGCCGTCGTGCTCATCGCTGCGGTTGTGGTGTGGTTCAACATCACCGGGCCAACAGGATTCGACCAGACGATAATGGATCGGACCTCCGCGGCGACCTTTGTGGCGCGCGAGCACGGCAACTGCATCACCAACGCTGCCCGCGCCGAGCGTAAGTTCACGATCGAGAACCCCGAGGATCTGCCAGCATTTGCCGGGGAGGTCGTCGGGATGGAGGTCTCGCTCGCGGATCTTGTCGTCGGCGGCGCATCCAATATCAACTTCATCGACGCCGGCCTGTGCGGGGTTCCGGGTGGCAAGAGCGTCCACATGCGGTTCTCGCTGCCCGACTACGAGAATGACATTTCTCTCTTTATGCAGCGCGACACGGGGCGGCTCGGGCTTGACGACGGCGTGACCTACGAACTCGACACGACCGAGGATGCTCCCAACAGCCCCAATGTGTACATCTGGCTGCGGGAGGGGCTTGTGTACTACTTGGTCATCGAGACCCAGGAAGGGACCGAGACGATCCACCGGTCGCTTGCTGTGCCCGCTGAGATGCGCCAGTTGGCTGGGGCTGTTTAGTTTTTTCCGGATGTCGTGCTTGAATCGCAGCGTTTCGCGCCACTTGTCCGTTTTCGGGTCGGTGCTCTATCGATCTTTGCGGGGTGCCTCGGCCGTGTCGGCCGTGCAGGCTGCTGGGGCAAGACCTGCACACCCAAGACACGGCTCACAGAGCCGTGGCACACCAGAATGTGACTATGCAAGACGCTCTAAAAGGCGCACCATTGCCCAGTTTGACACCAAGCGATCTGGGTGTGCCGTGGCCCGGTAACCGAATTTCGATTCAATCTATTGCCTCACAGAGCACTCTGAAGTAGGATCAGAGCGGGAACTGGCGGGGGCCTTTCGGCGTATACAAATTGCCAGGTGTCCTGCCGTGTGTCGGTGATTCATTAGGCCGTTCGGTCCGATCTGTGGGTATCTCGTGTCCGCGTGTTCGCTTGTTTATAAGTGAGAGAGTCAAAGAAATGCAATCCCTATCTCATCTGTCCGCGCATCGTTCACTCATCGCACTCTCGGCGTCGCTTCTGTGCGCCCAAGCCTCGGCGGTCAGCGACCCGTTCATCGCGATGTTCGGGCCGTGGACATTCACCGATGTCACCATCGCAGCCGGTGTCTCCTACCAGCAGCACTCCTACACCTCCGGCGGCTCCAAGCAGGCCTACTTCACCGGCGGCGCGACCGTCGGCGACTACAACAACGACGGCTGGATCGATATCTTCGTCACGCGAATCGACGACACCGACATCATGTACATCAACAACGGCGACGGCACATTCAGCGACGGCACCATCGCTGCCTTTGGCGCTACACCCATCGTCGCCGCCACCAACGGCTGCCAATCCGCAGACATCGACAACGACGGCGACCTCGACATCTATGTCACCGCAATCGACGCCAACCGATACTACCTCTACATCAACGACGGCACAGGAGTCTTCACCGAAGAAGCTGTCGCCCGCGGCGCTGACCACTTCGGCATCGACACCCACTACGGTAACAGCGTCGCGTTCGGCGACTACGACAACGACGGCTACCTCGACTTCTACTTCACCGAGTGGCGCCTCGACAGCCAGAACGGCACCGGCGCGCAAATGAACGCAAGGCTCTATAAAAACACGGGCGCAGCAAACCCGGGCCACTTCACCGATGTCACCATTGCCGCCGGCGTCTTCCTCGATCTCGTTCCATCAAACCAGCCCGCTGTCTTTGACACCATGGCGTTTGGGCCTCGCTTTACCGACATAGACCGCGACGGTCACATGGATCTGGTCATCTCCGGCGACCACCAAACAAGCAGGCTCTTCTGGAACAACGGCGACGGCACCTTCCTCGACGGCACCGACGCCGCCAATGTCGGCACCGACACCTTTGGCATGGGGTGTGCCATCGGCGACTACGACGGCGACGGCGACATGGATTGGTTCGTCACCTCCATCTTCTCGGATGAAGGCATCTTCCCGCTCCGCGACGGCAACCGGCTCTACCGCTACGACGGCAACCGCGTCTTTACAGATGTCACCGATGCAGCCGGCGTCCGCGATGGGCAGTGGGGATGGGCCGCCACACTCAGCGACCTCGACAACGACGGCGACCTCGACATCGCCCAAACCAACGGCATGAACTTCTTGGCACCTCACTTCAACCCGTCCTCGCACGGCGCGTACATCAATGACCCAACCCGACTCTGGACCAACGACGGCACCGGTGTCTTCACCGAGGTCGCCACCGCGATGGGCATCACCGACACCGACTCCGGCAAAGGCCTGCTCGTCTTCGACTACGACAACGACGGCGACCTCGACATCTTCATCACCAACTGCGGATCAACTCCAATCCTCTACAGAAACGACGGCGGGAACACACAAAACTGGCTCAGGATCGAAACCCAGGGCACCGTCTCAAACCGCGACGGCATTGGCGCGTTCATCACCGTCACGCCAGATTCAACCATGCCCGGCGAGATCATGGTCCGAGAAATCGATGGCGGGTCAAACTTCCTCAGCCAGAACGARATGACCGCGCACTTCGGGCTCGGGTTTGCSGCCACGGTCGATCAGATCAAAGTTGAGTGGCCAAGCGGGATCGTTCAGAACTTCTCAAATATCAGCGCCAATACCACGCTCTCGATCGTTGAGCCGCCATGCCTTGGCTACCTCGCCGATGTCAACGGCGACGGCATGGTCACCCCSACCGACTTTTCCGCYTGGATCGACGCMTTCAACAACAACCTSCCMRCCTGCGAYCAGAACGGCGACGGGGCCTGCACRCCMACCGACTTCAGCGCCTGGATCWSCAAYTTCAAYYTGGGCTGCTAGAGCATCTTCATCTCTTGCGTAGCGMATTTCGTGCCACTGACCTGTCCGCGGGTCAGTGTTTCTGTATCGAGGATGGGCAAGAGCACTGACCCGAAGACGGGTCAGTGGCACGGCTGAGCGAGTGCSGGATCTGGTGGGGCGCGTACAAACAAGCTACGAACCAGCCGATAACAACTCATGTCACGAAAGACTGCCCAGATTCACAATTCTGGGTCCGCCTTGCATCGGCGGCGATGGGCTGACTCCGGATTGTCTATTTCGGACATCAGATCCACTATTTCAGACATCGTTGGTGGTATTTTTTGTTGCTATTGCAGGACCTTTGGGGCAGAATAGAAACACAGTAGTTCATGGAAAGAGCAGCTACCGCGTGCGCGATCGGGCCTATTGGGGTTTGGTCGCCGCATCCCGTCTGGTGGCTGAATCAATCGAAAGAGAGAGGAAGATGAAGATGAGTTGGTCAAAGGGTTCCGTGCTTGCGGTTGCGATGGCAGCAGGCTTGGCAGTGCCTCAGTATGCAGAGGCCCAGTGGCAGCACCGCTCAAGCGACGGTGAGATCATCTACCCACGCGGGCCTCACAGCGTGGCCCGGATCTGGAACGATCTCCTGCTGGACTCGATCCGTAAAGACTTTGCACGCCCGACGATCCACGCCCGCAACCTCTATCACACCTCGGCTGCGATGTGGGATGCGTGGGCTGCCTACGACGACCACGCCGACACATTCATGCACCACGAGAAACTGACCGCTGTCAATGTCGAAACGGCGCGCCACCAAGCGATCAGCTTTGCGATGTACCGCATCCTTGTCCATCGCTTTACAAGCTCGCCCGCCGCCGAKMYGATGCTCCCKCKCTACGACCAACAGATGGCGGCCTATGGCTACGACATCAACGACACCGGCATCGTCGGCGACTTGCCCGCAGCGCTTGGCAACCGCATCGCCCAGACCATCATCGCATGGGGCATGACCGACAACGCCAACGAGATCGGTGGCTACGAGAACCTGTTCTACAAGCCAAAGAACCTGGCGCTGCTCCCTGAGTTTGCGGGCAACCCGAACCTGACACGCCCAAACCGCTGGCAGCCCCTAGCGCTGGAGTTCTACATCGATCAATCCGGCAACCTGCTGCCCAGTGGCGCACCAACATTTTTGGGCCCAGAGTGGGGCACAGTCGATGCTTTCGCCCTGCGGAGCGAAGACCTGACGATCTACACGACCGACGAGGGGCACGACTACTGGGTCTACCACGACCCGGGCGACCCGCCTCGGCTTCACCACGCCGGCGATGAGGAATACAAAAAAGGCTTCGCGATGGTTTCGGTCTGGTCGAGCCACCTCGACCCGGCCGATGGCGTCATGATCGATGCCTCACCAAACGCCATCGGCAATGCCACGCTCGTTGACCCCGCAGACTGGGAGCAGTTCTACAACTACATCGACGGCGGGGACAACTCCGCAGGCTATGCGACCAACCCCGTCACGGGCATCGCCTACGAAGAGCAGATCGTGCCGCTGGGCGACTACGGCCGGATCCTCGCCGAGTACTGGGCCGACGGCCCGGACTCTGAAACACCCCCGGGACACTGGTTCTCCATCCTCAACTATGTCGCGGACCACCCCGAGCTTGTCAAGAAAATCAGCGGCCAAGGCCCGGTTCTTGGCAACCTCGAATACGATGTCAAGACATACTTTGGCATGGGCGGCGCGATGCACGATTCAGCGGTTGCCGCGTGGGGCGCCAAGGGCTGGTACGACTACATCCGCCCGATCTCCGCGCTGCGGGGCATGGCTGACCTTGGCCAAAGCTCAGACCCCGCTGGCCCTTCATACCACCCCGACGGCATCCCGATCGTCCCGGGCTACATCGAAGTCATCACCGCTGAATCGACCGCACCCGGAGAACGGCACGCGCACCTCCCGTTCAATGTCGGCGAGATCGCTGTCAACGCATGGCGCGGCCCCGCATTCATCGTCGACCCCGACACCGATGTCGCTGGTGTGGGCTGGATACTTGCTGCCAGATGGTGGCCCTACCAGCGGCCCTCGTTCGTGACACCCCCGTTCGCCGGGTATGTTTCGGGCCACAGCACATTTAGCCGGGCAGCTGCCGAGATGATGACGCTGCTCACCGGCTCGCCCTACTTTCCCGCGGGCATCGGCGAGTTTGTCTGCCCGCAGAACGAGTTCCTCGTCTTTGAAGACGGCCCGAGCGTGACGGTCACCCTGCAATGGCCAAGCTACGGCGACGCCAGCGATCAGTGTTCGCTCTCGCGGATCTGGGGCGGCATCCACCCAGCAGCAGACGACTTGCCCGGCAGGTTCATGGGCTTTGAGATCGGGCCAGACGCCTTCTGGGAAGCCAAGCGATACTTCGACGGCAGGGTCACTTGCCCCGGCGACATCAACGCCGACGGCGAGCTCGACCACACCGACTTCACCGCGTGGCTTGTTGCCTTCCAGAACAACTCGCTGCTGGCCGATGTCAACAACGACCGGGTGGTTGATCCCGACGATTTCACGGCGTGGCTCACTGCATTCAACCAAGGCTGCCTGTAAGAAGGTGGCATTGACGAGCCCGAAGCGCGAGCGAGGGATGAATACCGATGGGAACATAATCCTCGCTTGCGCTT
>NVSP01000136.1 GCA_002732755.1 Phycisphaera sp. | reverse complement strand
GGTCAATATTTTGGCGATACCGAAATCAAGAACGGTGGGCTTTGCGGCTGCGCCAGATCGCACCAGCACGTTGCCCGGTTTGAGATCGCGGTGTACGATGCCGAGGCTGTGCGCGTGGCCCATCGCCTCGGCTATCTGTGCGATTAGCAGAACTCGCTGCTCGTCGCTTGGCCGGTGCTCACGCACAAAGGCCATGAGCGTCTCGCCCTCGATGTACTCCATCACGAAGCACGGCCGCTCGTCGGTTGCGCCGTCGTTGGCGGTGAACACGCCGTAGACCGCCGCGATGTTCGGGTGATGCAACCGCCCGAGTGCCTCGGCCTCACGCCGGAACAAACGGTCACGCAGTGGGCCGTGCTGGATCCCACCGGGACGCACCAGTTTGATCGCGACCTCTCGGTCTGGGGCAAGCTGGCGCGCGCGGTACACCACCCCCATCCCGCCGACACCGATCTGTTCGATGAGTTCGAACCCGGGCACCTTTGGTAGCGGGTGTAGGATCCGATCCGAGACATCCGGCGATCTGGGGATCTCGTCCTTGCCCGATAACCCTGTTTGGTCGAGCCACGCGGGGGCATCCTCATCGGCGGAAACCATCTCGCGTACTAACTGAGCTACCTCCGGGTCGTCGGTATCGAGGTCATCCAGCAGACGGTCACGGGTCAGCGGTGGCTCAACCACGATGACACGGAAACGCTGCTCCGCCAACCTGTAAAGATCGCGCGACATACTCATCCTCTTCTGCGCTGGCCCCGGCAAGGCTCGCCCGTATCAAAGGATACCAGAAATATGACCATGATGTCCGTTGTTCTTGGGACCTATGCCCCTGGCGGATCTCGCCGGTCAGCCACGCCCGCGCCACGCGCCAGTGTTCGCTGGCGGTGCTCCGTGCAATGCCGAGAAACTCAGCGCTTTGTTCGAGTGTGAACCCGCCGAATATTCTGAGTTGAACCAAGGCCGTGCGCTGGCTGTCGATCTCATGGTAGCGATCAAGGGCATCGTTGATCGCGATGATGTCTTCATCGCTTGGTCCAGAGTTTGCGTGCCGCTCCGTCTGGTGGGTGTGTTCGCGCTGCCGACGCGCGATGCGTTGCCTCGCGTGATCGACGAGCACCTGCCGCATCGCGCGGGCGCACAGATTGGCGAGGTGCTCTTGGTTCGTTATGGCGGTATCTGTGGATGCGATCCGCACGAATACTTCGTGGACGAGCTCGGTTGCTTGCAAAGTCTGCGCGGAAGGCTGCTTGTCGAAGAACCGGTGGGCCATCTCTCGAAGCTCGGCGTATGTTGATGTAAAAAGAGCCGAGGTGTTGTCTCCCTCCCTTGCCACATCGCTGTCCATCAGAAAGAACCTCCACCTTGACCGGTGTCACTGTACCATTAGTCGTATATGGGTGTAAGCGGTTATGCAAGCATGAACATCTGAGTCTTGGTGCAGATTTGTGTCACCCCCATTACTTCACCATAACCTCTTCTTCTCGGCCCTGAGCTTTGAATCCTATGACTTTGGACCCTGGCTACATTGCTCAATGACAACCCAACCGTGAACATGGATTTTGTAACGGGCATCATCGCTGCCCAGAATCCATTTCGCGGTCCTCTAAGATTTTGGGTGTAAAGCGTGCGTACACAATCGATGTTCCGATGAGTAGCAGCCCGAGCACAAGGAACGAGACCACGCGCCACACAACATCGGCTTGAGAAAGGTCAACGATGAGCACCTTGACTGTCGTGATTCCGAACAGTCCGATCCCGACATAGCGGGCCACCGGAACACGCCTGGCGAATCCAAGCAGGATTAGGCCAACCGCATAGACACACCAATAGACACTCAATCCGGTCTGCATCGCGGTCGCATCGCCGGCAAACACGCGGTCGATTTCGATCGAGCCGAGCCACAGCCCGAGCATGCCGATCGTGCAGACACTGAGTTGCCAGAGTTCACTGGTCTTTGAGAGGCCGCGGAGCCTCACGGCAATCGTGAGCATGATCGCCAATGATGCGCCCACAAGGAATTGTAGATTCAAGATCGGCAAGACCGCAAATGGCGATCCTTGCATCCGCACGGCAACGGTTTCAATGCTCAGCCACACGAGAGCTGGAATCACCATA
The DNA here is from genome assembly GCA_002732755.1 of Phycisphaera sp. Classification (GTDB taxonomy): domain Bacteria; phylum Planctomycetota; class Phycisphaerae; order Phycisphaerales; family UBA1924. The sequence continues at coordinate 5,264 of NVSP01000136.1, read as the reverse complement.
CACAAAACGCCTGCGTACTTCAGCGCATCGAGGTTTCGTAGCTTGCCGATGATGAACATCACCATGCCACCAACGGGCCAGAGCAATGTCAGCCACAGCCCACGCAGGAGCAGACCCGGATACACGGATTCGATGCTGCTTTGTAGCACGAGCCTGTCGACCTCGAAACTCAGCGCCCAGAGCAAGACTACCGAAGCCGCGACCGCCACTTCTCCCTTTGTTGTACGCGAGAAACGCATGGTTGCTCGGGTAATGGCGTGCAACGCGAGCAGCGAGCCGGCAATGACCATTCCAACGATCATCTGCAAGTTTGCGAGTGGGTGTAGTTCACCTCGTAGAGCTTCGGTGAGGTTTATGGTGAAGATGAGCGAGTCGTACACCAGCCATTTGATGCTGCACACGGCGACAACCATCCACGCAAAGCCGATGATGTATGTTGGCCGATGGATTCGTTGCTCAACATTGGCGGTGCGCGAGCCGCCAAAGAATGTCGATGCCGCGATGGCAGCAATCCCGACCCCGCCAAGTGTCCAGAGCAGCGTGAGCAGAAGCTGCCACTGCTGTCCCGCCGATGCCATCGAGTTTGGGATAGCAACAACCCCAACCGATCGGYAGATTTCGAAGCTCACCGCAATGAGAAAGAAGATTGCTCCAACGATCAATGCGATCTGTGCGGGCGCTGTGATACCTGCGATCGGGCGGGCCATCTCACCCTCGTCTGAATCAAGCCTGATCTTGGTCCGCTTCTGGATGATCAAAAACGCCCACGCGCCACTCGCAACGACGGCAACCGCTAGACCCATCTGGCTGTTGAGCATGGGCATCGCTGTATCCGCTGATGATTGTGACGATGAACTCGCAGCGGCGGCATCGAACAACCACTTGCCCGCAACCAGCACGAGGCCGGACAAACCGATTTCAAAGTAGGAGAGGTGCGTTCCTTTTCGCCACGCTGCGAACAGAACCACGACCAGCACGAGCCAAGCGATTGTCAGCAGGTCTCCGCTTGTCTCAAGCCCCGAAACGACCACCCAACCAACGCCGCTGGCCACCGCCAATACTGTGGGCACGACTCTCCAGGCCCGGAACACGCTCTTTTCTGATCGATCCGGGATGCCGAGTCTGCGTGCTGCAAGATGCACCGAGAACACCGCGGTCATGGCTAACACGCTCCACGCCGAGAACGACACGGGGCCGACAGCGAGCGTCGCACCAGCAATCGCAGATCCTGACAACCAGTCGATCGAGAAGACACGAACGACGGCGAGAGCACCAACGGCTAGCCCGAATTTACCGATGCCGCGTGACGGAATCCGCCGGGCGATCTCGATTGAACCGAGCGCCAACGCGAGCCAGCCGATCGATTGCCCRTAGTCCTGAAACTGGAACGCGACCGCYACYGCCAGCAGCACGCCGGCTTGCGCGATGAGTGCAACCGAGAGTTTGTCAATTGCGCTGCGTACTTGGCCACGGAGAACATCAATCCCCGACCAGAATTGCACGGCGAGTGCGCCACTGACCACTGCAATGGCAACGGTGAAGATGCTGAGCCAATCCAAGCCTGTTGCTGGCCTAAAGCCGTTGAGAAGCCATGCGCCCGCAGTGATGTACGCAGTAGTCGAAAGCAGCGTGGCAACAACATTCGAGATGGCGCTTCGTTCCCGTAAAGCCGCGAGCATGGACTCCGCCATGACCATCGACCACCACACGGTTATGAAAACGATGCCGATTATCCAGTGCGTCCCGCCGCTGCTGGCAAGCCAGAAAAACGCGGGGATACTGTGCATTCCAAGCGCAATAAACCGCAACACCCGAAACTCTGAGGGCTTTGCCGCCGCCAGAGCAAGAGCGATTGCAAGCAGTGTTGTCAGGTAGCCCAGCAGCATGATGTCTGAGCCGGCAAGCCCGCTGAGCAACATCGGGGCGGCGTATCCGCCGACCAGTGAGAGCACGCCGATGGTCAGGAATCTGGACCTGAAGGTAACCGCAAACCCGCCCACAGCGACAACAGCCATCAACAGGAACGACGCTTCAATGCTGACGACCTGGTACCTAGCCGATGCGGCCCACGCGACCAAGTACAGCACCGACAGGCCGGCACCNAACAGCCCGACCGAGGCGGCCTTGCTGATTTTCCGCAGGCAGAACTCTCCGCCACCGATCATCGCAACGCCAAAGGCCCCGGCCATTAGGCACCGGCTGACGGGCGAAACCGAGTCCCACCACCCTTGGTCGTATGCGAGTTTGAGAAAGAACACGACCGATGCAACAACCGCAGCCGCGCCTACCCACGCCATCYACTTTCCGCCGATGATCAACTCAAATGGTGTCGTTGCGGCTGGCTTGTTCTTTGCAAATTGATCAACAATAACAGTTTTTTCTGATTCATGCAAAAAAGCAACCTGAACAGATTCGCTGGTCTCCTCGACAAATGTTTCGTCCACCAACGAYGCCGCATCCGACACGACCGGTGGTTCTTTACGAGGTGTTTCTTCAACGCTAGCCGCAACAACCGGTTCATCTTGTAGATCTGAGCCGGACTGGTCATCGGGCGATACAAGAACTTGCGTGGCTGGAACACTTGGCTCCGGCTCCGGTTCCACAATCAACGGCTGAGCCTGTGGCTCATCTGCTCCCAGTTCGACGAGGTGCCGCTCGATCTGATTTAGGCGTTCCTCGATCACTGACAGCCGATTCTGGAGTCCGTTCGGTTGGTTTGTCACAGCAGGAATCCCCGAAAGCCAATGTGTGTGTTAGTAAATGCTAACACTTATTGGGAAGATTATACCCCAGATTTCAATCTGTATCGGGTGAACCGAGGCGTGGCCAGAAAAACCGCAAGCCTTTTGCTCTCGCCGTTGCCACCATGCTTGAATCAGATGTCGCCGGATCACGCAGCCTTTGTTCTCTGCAAGCACTACCTCTTGCAGCGGTTAGCGAAATCATATCCCCTCGTACCACGGCTCTGTGAGCCGTGTCCTCGGTATTTTTGACGATACAACAGCCCGCACGGCTGACACAGCCGTGGCACGGGATTTCGCAAAATGCTCTAAGGTCGGTCATGCGTTTTGGGGGCAGGGCAAGCCGTGCCGGAATCGGGCATAATGGCTCGCAGTCATGAACCCCAAGAACTTTGACAGGTTGGCAGAACTATTCGAGCATGCACGCTTTCTCAATGCGAAAGAGAGAAGCATCTATCTCGATGAGATGTGCGGGCAGGAGCCTGACCTTCTGGCACGGGTCATAACGCTGCTTGCCCAGCACGACCGCGATGGTTTGCTCGATGATCCGATCCGAATCACCACGCCACCGCAGGAACCGATGCCGGATCGTATTGGCCAGTACCGGATCGTCGGCGTTCTGGGTCGCGGCGGGATGGGCACCGTCTACCGCGCCGAGCAGGAACACCCTCGCAGAGAAGTCGCGATCAAGATTGTACACGCGGGGCTTTTGACACCCGAGCTAGGCCGACGGTTTGAGTTTGAGTCGAGCGTGCTTGCGCGGCTTCAACACCCGGGGATTGCAAAGATCTTTGAGGTCGGCGCATGGGATGATGGCCGGGGGGCCAGACCGTTCTTTGCGATGGAACTGGCCGAGGGCGTCACGCTCGACTGCTATATCGAACACGAACACCCGACGACCGAGCAGAGCCTGCGCCTGTTCATGGCGATCTGCGATGCTGTCCATCACGCGCACCAGAAGGGCGTGATCCATCGGGATCTCAAGCCGAGCAACATCCTAGTTGATACCGATGGGGCACCGAAAATTCTTGACTTTGGGATCGCCCGCACAACCGATGCCGATGTGCYGGCAACYCARCAKACSGCGATCGGTCAACTCGTTGGAACGCTCGCGTACATGAGCCCCGAGCAGGTCAACTCAGCCGTCGATGATCTTGATACACGGTCAGATGTGTACGCGCTTGGTGTGATTTTGTATGAGTTGCTGACAGGCAAGCTCCCGTATGCCATCGACAAAGGGTCTATTGCAGGCGCCGCAAGGATCATTGAAGAAACGCAGCCTCGATCGCTGACCACATTTAGCCGSSMGCKSCGSSGSSWKCKCMCSRYKMWSMCGCTCRMSGMRYWGCGCMASGMYMMSMRMSAMMSSKRCSWRKYSGMWKYSGATCKYSSSKYSGRYKWCGSSRKSKWWSWYKKSYRSGAGCCGATCTCGGCCCGCCCCGCGACTGTGCTCTACCAGTCGCGCAGGTTTGCWMGKCGGCAYCGTGGATTGGTTGCKGGGCTGGCCGGCATCGCGATCGCTCTTGTTCTGGGAGCTGGTGGAATTGTCTGGCAGGCTGCTCGCGTCAGCGCTGAATCTCGCACCCGGCAAGAGGTTTCATCATTCTTGCGTGAAATGCTTACATCTGTCGATCCGGCCAAGACGGCGGGCGAACCGCTGACCGTGCGCAGCATGCTCGACGATGCGGCAGCACGGCTCCCCGAGCGATTCGAAGCATATCCGCTTGTGCGAGGCGAGCTTCATGATACCGTTGGCATGACATATCACCGGCTTGGTGATTTTGAGTCGGCAGAGAAGCACATGCGGCTGGCGATCGCTGATTATTTGAGTCAAGCCGGGCCTCGCGCAGACGAGACGATCCAAATACTGGCGTCACTTGGGGAGACGCTTCGTCAGCTTGGTCGGCTTGAGGAAGCCGAGACGATATTGCGTGACTGCCAGTCCAGGCTGAAATCGCCCAATGGACCGGTTGCTACGCAAGTGAGGACCAACCTAGCCAATGTACTGGCTGACTTTGGCCGCCGTGACGAGGCCGAGGTTTTGTACCGCCAAAATTATGAGCAACGGCTGGCCTTTCCTGGGCCAGATGCCACGAGCACGCTGATGGCGCAGAATAATCTTGCCAAGCTGCTCATGGAACAAGGATAATATGATGAGTCCATCGCGTTGTTCGAGAATTGTCTTCGCCGACGGCGCATTATTCTAAACCCTCATCATCCGCACACGATCGTATCGATCGCTAATCTCGCTGCGGATTATTCGAAAATAGGGCRCGAGGATGAGGCCATGCCCATGCTGCTTGAARCTGCGMAGCTGAGCGAACGCGTACTGGGGCCGGTYCACCTCAGYACRMTKCGSCGMCGYCAKARYGTSRTKSKMATSWKKCTKMGMAMSGGCGASTTTGCCAAATCGGCGATTCAGGCTCGTGCGTTGCTTGAGGCGATCGATACGGCACTCGATCCTTGGCACCCCCAGAGGCTCGGATCCGTAGAAATCATGGTCACCGCGATAGCACTTGGTGG
>NVSP01000135.1 GCA_002732755.1 Phycisphaera sp. | reverse complement strand
ACGGCGAATCATTCGAGTATTTCACTGGGAACCCAGGACTCGGGGCTGGCGGCGTTCCAAGCATTCGGGAGGATAGAAGCGGGAATCTGTGGTTTGGAACGACGGGCGGCGTGTACCATTTCAACGGCGAGAGGTTCATCAACTTTACAAAGAACAACCCGCAGCTTCCGGCACCAACCAATGATGCGGAAAATACCACAGATGCGCATAAGCCAGTTCCAGATTCTGTCTCGCTTGAAGGTGGTACATGAAACCAAGGCAGGTCTGTTCGAAGTTCGAGCAGTCACCCCGAGTTGGGCCTACTGGAAAGTCGCCCACATCCCGTCGCACTGGGATGGGTCAGCCGACGCCAGCGCGAACGCGTAGGTCATCTTTGAGGTGCCAGCGATGTAGTCGAACCAGTGGAGCGTGAGTCTTCCAAGGACAATGACCGCAATCCACGCACCGACTTCGCCCTGCCAGCGTCGGCGTTGCCAGAACAGGATAGACGAACTCAAGACCATCGTGGCGAGCTTGAAGCCAGCAAGAAAATACGGCGAGCCTGTCGCGATGACCCATCGCAAAGTGGCAACAGGGCCAGCTCACATCCTGTTAACCGGCCAGTGTGCTTTTGGCGACCGCCTCGGCGACTTTGATGCCGTCGACGCCAGCGGAAAGGATGCCGCCGGCGTAACCGGCGCCTTCGCCGGCCGGAAACAGTCCCTTGGTGTTGAGGCTCTGGAAGCTCTCGTCGCGGTTGATCCGGATGGGCGACGAGGTACGTGTCTCGACACCTGTCAGCACGGCATCTTCCATATCAAACCCGCGTATCCGGCGGCCGAACGCCGTGAGCGCTTCGCCAATGGCGGCGATGGCATAGTCSGGAAGGCAGGGGGTGAGATCGGCAGGAAGCACGCCCGGCTTGTACGAGGGAATGACGCTACCGAACGATGTGCTGGGCCGCCCGGCGATAAAGTCACCGACGCACTGCGCGGGTGCCGCGTAGGTGCCGCCGCCGGCGACGAACGCGGCCGATTCCCATTTGCGCTGGAACGCAACGCCCGCGAGGGGGCCGTCGGGATAGTCTCTTTCGGGCGAGATGCCGACGACGATGCCCGCATTGGCATTCCGATCGGCACGCGAATATTGACTCATACCGTTCGTGACGACTCGGCCTTCCTCGGAGGTGGCGGCGACGACCGTACCGCCCGGGCACATGCAGAAGCTGTAGACATCTCGCCCGTTTGAGGCGTGGTGCACGAGCTTGTAGTCGGCCGCACCGAGGATGGGGTTGCCCGCGCTGGGGCCGAATCGCGCGAGGTCGATGAGCGATTGCGGATGCTCGATGCGAAAGCCCAGGGAGAAGGGCTTGGCTTGGATGTGCACCCCGCGGTCCTGCAGCATCTGGAATGTATCGCGCGAGCTATGGCCGATGGCGAGCACGACATGATCGGATGCAAGATGCTCGCCGCTCGCAAGCACGACGCCGCGTACTCGACGCGCGCCGTTGCTGCCGGTTTCAATATCCAAATCCGTCACGCGGCTCTCGAAACGGTATTCGCCGCCGAGAGACTCAATGGTGGCCCGTATGTTCTCCACCATTGTCACCAAGCGAAAGGTGCCGATGTGCGGGTGGGCCTCGATCAGAATTTCCGGCGGCGCTCCGGCTTTCACGAACTCCGTCAAAACTTTTCGGCCGAGATGGCGAGGATCTTTGATCTGGCTGTAGAGCTTGCCATCGGAGAATGTCCCCGCACCGCCCTCGCCGTACTGCACGTTGGATTCCGTGTTGAGCACCGACTTGCGCCACAGCCCGAAGGYGTCCTTCGTGCGTTCACGCACTTCCTTGCCGCGCTCTAGGAYTATGGGCCGAAATCCCATCTGCGCCAGCAGCAGCGCGGCAAACAGCCCGCACGGCCCCGCACCGATCACCAGCGGTCGCGCGAATACTTTGTCAGTCGCATGCGCGACGAAGCGGTAATCGATGTCCGGTGCCGGCTTGACATGTACATCGTTGGCAAATTGCCTGAGCACACCCGCTTCATCTTTCACCTCCACATCGAGCGAATAGACCAGCAGGATGGCGGCCTTCTTGCGGGCATCATGCGCTCGGCGAAACACCGTGCACGAGATCAGACTGTCCGGCGCAATGCGCAGGCGGGCGATAACAGCCTCGGCGATGGCATCGGGGGAATGATCGAGCGAAAGATTGATCCCGGTCAAGCGGAGCATGGATTGCCTTTTGCGTCAGCGGCTGCACTGGACAAATTCAGAGGTCGCCAATTGTAACCCGTTTCCACCATGTGACGCCTGTTTACCCATCGCCTCGACCCTCCAAATGCCAGCCGGCACCGGGAGGCCGGCCGAGAGGGGGGCACTGTGAAAGCACGAACCGAGCTTTCGAACCCCATCGGTCGATTCCGATCACGAAAAATTCAACTGGTGTCCTGTCACTCCGAGATGTACTGACGGTCTATTGCAGCGTCGCCCACATCCCGTCGCACTGGGATGGGTCAGCCGACGCCAGCGCGAACGCGTAGGTCATCTTTGAGGTGCCAGCGATGTAGTCGAACCAGTGGAGCGTGAGTCTTCCAAGGACAATGACCGCAATCCACGCACCGACTTCGCCCTGCCAGCGTCGGCGTTGCCAGAACAGGATAGACGAACTCAAGACCATCGTGGCGAGCTTGAAGCCAGCAAGAAAATACGGCGAGCCTGTCGCGATGACCCATCGCGCCATCGGGTTGCCCTCGAACATGCCGATGTTCATCAGGTAGGTCAGCGTCATCGCAAGATCCGTGATCCCCAGCACCCACGCGATCGAGAGCAGGAGCACCACCCGAAAAGGCCGATCCCGGAACAGCATCAGGAGCCTGCCGGGGAGCGACCGCTCGGCGGGCTGGATCGCACGAAGATCAAGTGTCATCGACATGAAAGCCAGATCGGTGGGCCAAGGGGCTGGCATAAGCAACCGGGACGCCCCGGGTTCCATAGACTCGTCCGCAGGCGGTAGGGTGCATGGGGTGCGCGGTGTCGGCAATCGGTGCCGATCGCGCCGGGTCCGGTAAAGGAAATGGCGATGGTCCGATTGGCTCTCATGGCAGCAGCGATAACGCTCGCACTTTCCGCCGAACCCGCGTTGGCGCAGAATGTCAACCCTGTGTATGTGGACGATTCGCCGACCGCCGAGCAGGTGCTCAGGCAACTCCCAAGACTTGTTGCGCAGGACAGTTTGACCGAAGCCATCACGATCGTGCAGCGGCTGCTCGACGAAGAGCCTTACCGGCTCGTGGTAGATGAGCACGACGAATCGCTGTACCACTCGGTGCGTTCGCGCTTGCACCGGTCGCTCCTAGACAACCCGGATCTCCTGGCGCGGTATCGCCTCGTGCAGGAGCCGCTGGCTCGGCGTCTTCTTCGTGAGGGTGATGCCCAGCGCGTTGCGCGCACGCTTCTTCTCACACCAAGCGGTGCGCTGGCGGGTCTTGAACTGGCACAAGCGCACTACGAAGCCGCCCGGTTTGATGCAGCCGTCGCGGTGCTTGCGCAGCTTGAGAACCACCCCGATCGCGCGGGCGAGAGCGATGTCGCAGCGCAGAGCGCCCGGCTTCTGGCAAACATCGCGCCGCTGCTTGCCAGTGAATCCGTGCGCACACTCGCGGCTGTCTACGCCAAGGACGCGGGGCTGTCGGGCGAGATCAACGAATCAACACTCGCAGCGATCAACGCGCCAGCCTCGGCTCGTGTGGTCAGCTCCGATCTGAGCGCACCGGGCGCAGCGTTTACGCCCGGCGAGCTTTTACCCCGGCCCCTGCGTTCGTCGCGGATCTCTGGCTCCGGCGCGGGCGGGTTGAGCGAGGTGTCGCTTCTGCGTGGTCAGCGTTTGTCAGCGGGCGAGCCTGTGCCCTGGGTCTTTCCCGTGCTGGCTGGCGACCGTGTGCTGGTCAACGACATGAAGCAGATCAGCGCGTGGGACCGGGTCACACTCGAGCGTGTCTGGTCATTTGTCCCAAAGACTGAACAAACTATGTTTGGCAACACGGTCAACACATTCCGAAGAAATATCAACTCGAGCGTCGAAGACTCAACATCCGTCGTGGTCGCCGGCGGGGTGGCGCTTGGCATCACCCACGACAGAGCCGGCACGAACAGACCCAGCTATCCAAAGCTCAATGCGCTCTCGCTTACAACCGGCGAGCACCTCTGGTCCGTGCAGCCCTCGCAGCTCAAACAAGAATGGCACGAGGCGATCTACTCCAGCCCGCCCGTCATCGTCGGCGACACCGTGGTGTGCAGCCTGTTCCAGTTTTCGCCGCTGCGAAGGGTCATGGCCGCGCACGCGATCGGGCTGGACCTGTACACGGGCAAGCTGCGTTGGTCGCGCCTCGTCGGGACCGCCGGGGTTGCGCCGAGCCAGCGGATGGGCCGCGTTGCGCACCTCGGGGTGAGCGAACAGGGCGTGGTGTACCGGACCGATCCGCTGGGTGTGCTCGCGGCGATCGATGCGCACACGGGTGAGCCGATCTGGTTGCGCAGGCTCGACGGCGAGCCGGGCTACGCGGGCTCTGGGCGCAGCGCCTGGCAGCAGCCCTCGCCCATCGTGCAGGGCAGCGCGCTCATCGTGCTGTCGCCGGACCAGCTCGGGCTGTTTGTCTTTGACCGCAAGACCGGGCGCGCGATCGACGAGCGGAGCGCTTCGGTATTGGGCTACCCCGAGTATGTGCTGCGCGCCGGCTCGATGCTTGTTGCTGTTGGATCGGAGATCCGGGTGGTGCCGATGGACGATGTGATCGCTGCCGAGCCGGTGACGATCGCTGGGCTTGAGGACCGAGCGCCCGGGCGCATCCGTGTCGCCGGGGAAGAGCTTTTGATCCCAACGCGCACCGGCGCGGTGCTGATCGACCCGCGCGACCCCGCCGGCCAAAGGCGGACCGYCACGCTTGACTACCCCGGCGCACCCGTCGCGATGGGGGATCAACTCATTGTTTCGGATGGCACATTTATTCATACCTATCTTCCTTGGCCGACCGCCGAGAGGGCGCTGCTGGCAAGGCTGGGCCAGTCGCCAAACGACCCGGGCATCGCGCTGACCTACGCGGAGCTTGCGTACCGGGCTGGCGCAATTGACCGCGTGGTGTTCGCTGCTGACGCGGGCCTTGCAGCCGTCGATCGGCTCGGAAACGCCGAAAAATCGCACGCGGCGCTGGATCGTCTCTACGACTCGCTCTCGGCGATGCTCGCTGCGGACCGTGAGCGGGGCGGGTCGCTCGTGGCGGCGCAATCGATCTCGGTCGCCCAGCGCAGCGAACTCGTCGAGCGCCTCGGCAAAGCTGCCCGGGGACCGTCGCGCCGGGTTGGGTATCTCATGGAAGTGGGCCGGCTCGCTGAGCTTGAGCGCGAATGGGCCGATGCGGCCAGCGCGTACCAGTCGATCCTGCTCGATGAAAGCCTTGCTTCGGCGCAGCACACACAGGGCCGCCGGCGTCAGCGCGCCCAGCTCGCGGCGGCAGAAGCGGTCAGCGCCCTCGTCCGCGAGCACCCACGCGCGTACCGGGTGTTCGATGAGCAGGCGAAAGAAATATTCAAAACATTAATGAAATCAGAAAACACAGCAAGCCCAGCCGACTACGAACGGCTGGCGAGCCGATACCCCGTCTCACGCACCGCGCCAGAGGCGCTGCTCCACGCGAGCGACCTGCACGCCGCCGATGGGCACCTTGACCAATCGATCCAGGCGCTTGAGAGCGCCGTCGATGCGCTCTTGGCGTTATCAGATCGGCGTGAACCGAGCAAGGCGATCGTCGGCGAGATCGCGGGGAGGCTCGTGCGTTCACTCGCGGCGGCGGACCGTTTGTTTGCGGCAAGCCAGACGCTCGAACGCATCAGAGCGGACAAGCCCGGTATCGAACTCACATATTTCGGCGAAAAATTGGACGCGGCCATCCTTGCCGATGAACTCGCCAGCAATCTTGCAAACCTGTCTCGCCTGCCGCGCGTGGGCAACAAGCCTGTGCGGATGAGCCAGGTCATCTTTGGATGGAAGATTGTCAACTCGATCAGTTCGCGCGGCCCGGTGCCTCGCGACCACCTCCTCATGTACTCGCGGCAGATGGGGTCGATTGCGCTCTTTGGGATCAACAGCGAGCCGACGGGGAACCTGGGCTTTGATGCGGATCTCGTGACCGCGGGCGCGCCGGGCACGCTTGTTCCGATCTGGTCGCGCCCCGCGCCAAAGGGCACCAACCCGTCGCTGATTCGGCTCGAACCGTCGAGCGCGATCCTGCTCTGGGGCGGGGGCGAGAGCGCGAGCATCGAAGTGATCGACACGGTCAAGGGCAGCACGCGGTGGAAGACATTGCCGTTTGGCGATTTTTTTGAAGAGGAACCAGCCCGGCGCCGGACGGGCCTCGTCGAGACGCCGCTGGATGGGCCTAGCCGGCTCAGCGACATCATGGTTGTCATCGGCGACCAGCACATCGCGCTCGTTGAGCGCACCGGGCGCGCAGCGATTTTCAACCTTGCGACGGGCGAGACCGTTTGGACCGCGATGTTTGATGTGCCCGTTGTCTACGAGGCGGCGATGGCGGGCGGCGTGCTTGTCATCGGGGGCGAACGCCCCGCGGATGTTGGCGCGGGCGAGGCCCCCGGCGTGGTGCCCGTTGTCGCGTCCTACGACATCGGCGCGCACGAAACGCTCGACATCAACGACGGGTTCAAGAGCCTGTTCCGCTGGGTGCGCATCGACCGTGCGGGCCGGGTGCTCGTCGGGCACGACGGCGGGGTTGTGTGCAGCGACCCCAAGCGAAAGACGCAGCTCTGGGCCGTCGATGACCCGGCGGTTCGGCTGACGGGCGATGCGTGGCTCGTGCGCGAGCGGGCGATTATCCTGGGGCCGGACCGACAGATATGGCAGATCGAGATGGATACGGGCGAACTCCGCGATGCGCCGCTTCAAGACCTCTCCCGCGTCGGCGGCTCATCGCGCATCGACATCAACGAGGGCGCAGCGGGCGAGATCGTCTTTGCGACCGATCGGGGCATGATCGTCTTTGACCGGGCCGGGTCGCTCATCGGCGGCGATGCCGGGGCCGGCGCCAACCGCGTCATCCCGCCAGTCGCGGGTGAGGGCGTGTTTGCGATGCTGGCGATTGACGGCTCGCCGCACTTTGAGTCGGGGTCTGTGTATCGGTTCTCGATGCTCGATGCACAGACGGGCAAGCTTGTTGGGCAGGCCGACATCCGGTTGCCCTATGACCCGGATTCGCTTGTTTTGCTCGATGGGCACATCATCATCAGCGCGGGCAACACAACGCTCGTGTACGATGCGCCGGTTGACCGGTCGCGATAGAGCTTCTTGTGAGATTCATAAACAGGCCCCTTCTGTGAGGAAGGGGCCTGTT
>NVSP01000134.1 GCA_002732755.1 Phycisphaera sp. | reverse complement strand
AGATCTATTTAATCTTCTCGCAACCCGTAATTGGTAACCTCGGACAGGTTTATTTCTCGGGGCTCTTGATGTAGAAAACGTTCTTATCTCGTATCGTCATCTCGAAGAGCTCACTGGCCCGGATAAGATCGCTCAGCTTCTTGTACCCGTAGTTCACGGGGGAGAAGGAGCTGTTGTTGGAAATATACTGGCCAACTTTGCCCAGATGGGCCCAACCATCATCATCAGCAGTCTGCTCCACCGCASTKMSYMGRRKWCGSRYCAGYRSSRCGWMRYMCMKMARTTTSWWMYGYYCCMRCYTRGKMKYCGCCGTCGGTTTCGGCGTTCGCTTCTGCATCATCGGTTGGCGCATCTTCAACGGTTTCTTCGATTTGCCTGCTGGTGGTGCGGTCGGTGAAGTTGTGCCGTCGCTTGAGGTTCTCGTAGGTGAACGGGTACTGAGGGTCCTCAAGTTTGGCAACCTCGAACTGCATGAGCGATGATTTGAGCAGGTCGAAACTGACAGCGAAGTCTTCGGATGTCAGCGGCAGGAGCTTTGAGACCCTGCCGACGACGACCGAGAGGGACTTAGGTGCTGCGGCATGGAATGTCTTGGCGGGCAGCGGGACATCTTCGATCTTGATGGTCGGGTCCAGCGGCCGGGTTGTGTCGAACGCGATTGCGAGAACAGCGTCATCGCGGAATACGAACGGGGTGCTCTGGGCGACTCGGCTTCGGATGGTTGTGCCCTCGATGATCTCAACGCGGCGTGGTGTGTTTTCGTCGGTTGCCTCACCGGCTTCTGGGAGGCCCGCGTTGACGGCGTTTGCAACTTCTTCAAGGCCCGCGTTGATGGCGACCTCTGCGTAGCCGGGCAGTTCGGCTACGAGCTGATGGTACGCCTCGATGCGTTTGAGGTTGGTGATGACTTGCTCGCGGACTTCTTCGACCGAATCGGGTGGCGAGATGTTGCGGGAACTGAGCACGCGGAAGAAGTGCTTGGTGCCGTCGAAGCCTTGGAGCGGGAACTCCGAGGCGATCAGGCCGACTTGCACCGGGAAGTTTGGGTTTGGGACGAGTTCGCGGATTGCGAAGAGTGCTTGGTACGCTTGGAGCCGCTGCGTGCCGAACTGGATACTGCTAAAGCCGATAGCCGGGAGCGTGAAGATGTCGTTGGTGCCGAGCCATGTGTCGGTGTGGCGTTGGATGGTTGGGAGCGGGATCTGCAAGCCGTCGTTTGAGTCTGCGATTTTGGTGACGATGAGTTGTGCGAGGTCTTCGAGGGATGGGCGTGTGCTTGCCCAGTCTGATGGGAGTGCGAGGTAGTCGCCGTCGCGTTCGAGTGTGCGGGTTTTGCGGAGAATCTCGGCCTGGATGATGTTCTCGGCTTGCTCGATTATTTTGAGGCCTTTGGCTTTTTTGAGGTCGGCTTCGATGCGTGGGCGTTCATCGCTGAAGCCGCCGGGGAAGCGGTCCTTGTTGAGCTGTTGGTGCTTGGACGCCTCGACCGGGTCGATTGTGATGGCGTCTTGGATGCCTGCGAGTTCGATGGAGATCCATTCGAGCTTGATCTGCATGGGTTGGCGGTAGCCGATGCCGAACTCGCCGTCGCCGGGCAGGATGTCGGCGTACTGCTCGAAGTGGGCGGCGATCTGTTCTTCGGTTGGCTCTGCGGAGTTTGCGATGAAGCGTTCGGCTGGGATGACGAGGTAGTCGATGTTGGCGGCGTTGAAGGTTTCGGCACCGGCGCGGGTGGCTCGGCTTGTTGAGAACTTAGCGACTCTGTCGAAGGCTTGTCGCATGCGGAGCACGCCGTGGAGTTTGGCGATTGCCTTGCGTGCGTCTTGGATTGTTCGGAACTGGCCTGCGCTGGCAGCGTTGTTTTCGTTCGCTGGCATGCGCTGCATCCATTGCTCGGTTTTGGTGGTAATGGAATTGAAGCGTTCAAGGGGAGATGTTTGCTGGCCGAATCTTTGCTGCCTCTCTCGGATCAAGTAGTCGGTTTCAAAGGTTGCCAGCTCTTTGGCAACGATCGGGTAGAGGGTGATGGCGTCGCCGTCGGAGCCGACAAAACCCGCTTCCTCTGCCTCACGGGCGAGCATGTACCACTCGACATCTTGCTCGTTGGTTGGTGCGGTGAGTTGGAGAAGATAGTTAGCGAGTTTGATGTTGCCCCCGAGCGCGTTGATGGCGCGGAGTTCGGCGTTGGCGGCATCGATTTCAGACTGCTTGACGGGCTTGCCATCGAACTGGGCGACTGTTCTGTCGTTGACCTTTGGGAGGTTTTGGATGGCCTGTGGCGCGAGGAAGGCGATCATCAGCAGCGTGCCGCCGATGACGAGGATCCATTTGTTGTACTTGCGCAGGAACTTGAGCATGTGRGCGGTCCTGAATGAAAGGCGGCCGACCGGTGTRTCCGATCGGCCGCGTCGAGTGTTCGTCTCCGAGGGCCGATGCCAGAGGCGTGTGGCCCGCTTTATTTACCGGTAGAATTCGATAACRAGGTTGGGGTTGATGTCGAATGGGATCTGTTCCGACACSGGGCGAGCGATGATTTTGCTCGTCAGCTTGCCGGGGTTGATGTCGAGCCAKCCCGGGACCTCGTAGCCGGCCATGGTTTCCATGTGCTCGCGGACGAGTTTTTCGATCTTTGGCTTGAAGCTGAGTTCATCGCCGACCTTGATGGTGTAGCTTGGGCGGTCAACCTTTTTGCCGTTGACGCGGACATGGCCGTGGACGACCATCTGGCGAGCGGCCCAGATCGTGCGTGCAAAGCCCGAGCGGCGGACCGCGTTGTCGAGGCGCGTTTCAAGAAGCTGCATGAGCAGTTCGCCCGTGTTACCCGGGCGGCGCGCTGCTTCCTTGACATACGCACGGAATTGTTTTTCGAGGACATGGTAGTGGTAGCGGAGTTTTTGTTTTTCATTGAGGCGCAGGCCGTAGTCACGCAGGCGGCGCATCCGGTAGCCGTGCATTCCCGGGGGGTTGAGCTGGCGTTTTGAGGTGTGCTTTGGGATGTCAGCGATCGGGACGCCGACGCGTCTTGAGAGTCTGACCTTGGGTCCGGTGTAACGGGCCATAGCGGGTTCCTTTTCATCCGTCACCGATCGAGCTGATTTCAGCAGGGGATCGGGTGCCGAGGGTGTCTCGGCGATCAAACCGGTTGGCCGCGGCTGCGGTCCGGCGAAAGATCCGGGCACGGTGCCCATATCGGCAGTATCAAAGCCCTCTGAGGGGGAGAGGTCAACCCGGTGTGCCGGTTTGTGAAGGTTGAGGCCAAGGCTTCTTCATAATGGGTTTTACGGTTCTGGCGTCGGCTAGACTGGCTCAGACCGACGCTGCATCCGGATATGTCCAACTTGGAGCCATTGCCAATGCCACAGTCTCTGAGCCTTCCGATGCTGACTGGCCAAGGCGGAGAGGGTGCCCCGAAAGAAAAATGCGGCGTGGTTGGCATCTGGGGGCTTCCGGGGGCTGCCAACTCGGTGTATCTGGCGCTCTATGCCCAGCAGCACCGCGGGCAGGAGTCGGCTGGGATCGCGGTGACCGACGGCCGGGAGATCGACAGTCACCTCGGGATGGGGCTTGTGCCCGATGTCTTTGGGCGAGCCCAGCTTGAGCGTTTGAGCATGTACGGCAGCCGGGGTGCGATCGGGCACAACCGGTATTCGACCTCGGGCGGGTCGCTGGCGTGCAACACCCAGCCGCTGGTTGAACAAACGCTCGATGGGTCGGTCGCGATTGCGCACAATGGCAACCTCGTCAACGCGGATGCCCACCGGCAGAAGTTTGCCGAGGCGGGGCACCTTTTTCATACGACGAGCGACACGGAGGTTGTGATCCATCTCTTGGCTTCGCCTGAGCAGCGGAGCACGCCGGACCCACTGGCGGCGACGCTCCGCCGATTGCAGGGCGCGTTTAGCTTGGTGCTGATGTTCCCGGATCGGATCGAGGCGGTGCGTGACCCGTGGGGGTGGCGGCCTCTGGTGCTTGGCGAGATTGAACGCGAGGGCAAAATGTACCCGGTTGTGGTCAGCGAGACGGTTGCGCTCGATGTGATGGGCGCACGGTACATCCGTGAGGTTGAGCCGGGCGAGATCGTGACGCTGAGCGATGAGGGTGTGTCGAGTCGGCGGTACGCCCAGCCGGCGGATCGGCTGGCGCGGTGTATCTTTGAGCATGTGTACTTTGCATCGCCGGCGAGCGAGGTGTTCGGGCAGAATGTGCAGACGACTCGCGAAAGAATGGGCGAGGTGCTTGCGAAAGAGGCGCCGGTGSATGCCGATTGGGTGATGCCCATGCCGGATTCGGGGCGTTCGGCTGCCAACGGGTACGCGCACGCCAGCGGGATTCCGTACCGCGAGGGGATCATTCCAAACCGGTATGTGGGGCGGACCTTTATCAAACCCACGCAGCAGGAACGCGAGGCTGCGGTTCGGCTGAAATTGAATGTGGTTSRWGAGATCGTCSRYGGKMWGMGSSTCATYGTYGTKGACGACTCGRTCGTSCGSGGCACRACRACGCRGRTCAAGATGRYSCARMTSCGCGANGSCGGGNGCGAAGGAAATCCACCTGCGGATCNKCYYGCCCNCCGATCCGCCACCCGTGCTACTTCGGCGTGGACTTTGCGAGCAAGGACCAGCTCATCGCCAACGGCAGGACCGTGGAAGAAATCCGCGAGTTCCTCGGGGTTGACAGCCTGCACTACCTGTCGCTGGAGGGTTTGCTGAGCGTGGCAAAGTTTGACCCGAAGGACTACTGCACCGGCTGCTTCAGCGGCGAGTACCGAGTCGATGTCGAGCATCCACTGACGGAAGAGGTCTGGTCAAAGGAACAGACGAGGATGTTTTGATGAAGGATGATCGAGGAAACCGAGCAAATTTTTCTGTAGCTGCAAAGAAGATGTTGGCTGATTCTGAGTCTCCACTCAGTCTGCGTGCATTGCAGCTATTGCCAGGGCCATTGCGACTTATCGTTCGCTATCTCGGCGTATTTTTGGTGCTCGTACTGTTAGGATTGGGATCTGCGTGCATCTGGACAATGACGCTTAATTTGGACGTGCCTTCCGATATTCCCGAATGGGTTGGGATTTTATTCGTTTATAGCATTCCATTATTTTTAATCTGTGGCATACTGTTGCCACTTCTTCTCAACAGCCCAATATGGTTTAATCGCCGCGCAGCTAGGGAACTTAAGATTTGTATTGGTTGCGTATATTCGCTTGAAGGGCTCGTTGCTGAGCCAGACGGCTGTACGGTCTGTCCTGAATGCGGGGCGGCTTGGAAGTTGCCTGAGCAAAACGAGCACGATGTGCAAGCGGGGGATGGTGCTCATTCGGGATAAAGAACCYCGCTTGCGCTTCGGGCTCGTTTTGGGTGGGTGAGTTCCTAGGATCACGCTATGCATCAACTTACGCTCGCTCATTCGCCGGACTCTGATGACCTTGTGATGTGGTGGCCCATCTGTGGCATGACGCACGAAGACGGTTCGCCCGTCGATGGTGCGCTCGGCAAACCCGCGATCGACACGGGCGGGTTTGTGTTTGCGGCGATGGCGGAGGATGTTGAGGTYCTCAATCGCCGGGCGATCGAGGTTGGGGATCTTGACATCACCGCGATCAGTGCGCACACCTATCCGCATATCAAGGATCGGTATCGGATTACAGATTGTGGCGGGTCGTTCGGCGAGGGGTACGGGCCGAAGGTTGTGGTGCGGCAAGATGATGAGCGGTTTGCAGATGGGGCGGCGGGGCTGATTGGTGAAGGGGTGACGGTCGCGGTGCCGGGTACGAAGACGACGGCGTTCTTGACGCTTTCGCTACTGCTCCGCGAGGTTGATCCGACGCGCACGATGCTGGTGGTTGAGATGCCTTTCCATGAGATTATCGGCGCAGTTCAGCGTGGCGATGTTGATGCGGGGCTTTTGATTCATGAGGCGCAGTTGACCTTCGCCGATGCGGGTTTACGCAAGATTGTTGATCTTGGTGAGTGGTGGGGCGAGGCTCGTGGCGGGGCGTTGCCGTTGGGGCTGAATGTGATTCGGCGGGATCTGGATATGCGGTTTGGCGCAGGAACATGCAAGAGAATCGCGGGGATATTGAGCGAATCTGTTGAGTATGCGATTGCGCACGAGTCGGAGTCACGCGAGTTTCTCAAGATTCGTGGCGGGGATCGGCCGGAGTGGAACGATGATGCGTTGGTGAAGAAGTATCTGTCGATGTATGTGAGCGGGCTGACGCGGTCGATGGGCGATGAGGGTGCGTCGGCGCTTGGTCGGTTGCTTGGCGAGGGTGCCAAGGCTGGGTTGTGTCCGGAGCCGGGTGAGATTGATGTTATCTAGATTGTGTGGGAGAGTGTGATGCTGTTGAAGCGGAATGAACTTGGTGTGTATGTTGAGCGGGCGGGGTCATCGCCGGTGCAGTTGATGCACATCATCGGGATCGGGCGAAACTACGCCGAGCACGCCAGCGAGATGGGTGGTGAGGTGCCGGATCGGCCGATGTACTTTACCAAGAATCCGGCTTCGATTTGTTTGGATGGCGAATCGATTGTGATTACACCGATTTGTCGAGATGTGGAGACGGGCGGGCCGGAGCAGGTTGACTTTGAGGCGGAGCTTGCGGTGATTATCGGTGAACCGGCGCGGGATGTTGCCGAGGCGGATGCGATGGGTGTCGTGCTGGGTGTGTGTTGCGCGAATGATGTGAGTGCGCGGTGGTGGCAGAAGRAGGGCGCGGGGGGGCAGTTCTGTCGGGGCAAGAGCTTTGATACATTTTGCCCGCTTGGGCCGTGTGTTGTGCCGGTGGAAGAGGCTGGTGATCTACAGAATCTTGCGATCTCGTGCCGGGTTTCGGGCAAAACAATGCAGTCATCATCGACTGAAGAGATGATTTTTTCGGTTGCGTATCTGATCGCGGAGTTGAGCAAGTSAACGACGCTGATGCCTGGGACGGTGATTTTGACGGGCACGCCTAGTGGGGTTGGGCATGGGCGCACGCCGCCGAGGTATTTGCGGGGTGGGGATGTTGTTGAGGTAGAGATCGAGGGTGTTGGGGTGCTGAGTAACCCCGTGGTCAATGGTTGACTAAATCTCGATGGTGGGTACAACTCGCTCGGCTTCGGAGCTGAGCTCGAAGAAGCTTTGGTGCTCGAATTTAAAGATGTTGGCGATGATGTTGGTGGGGAATGCGCCGTGGAGTTGGTTCATCTCGCGGACATTGGCGTTGTAGAAGCGCCGGCTTGCGGCGACGCGATCTTCGGTGAGCGACAGTTCTTTTTGCAGCGCCAAGAAGTGTGCATCGGCTTTGAGTTCTGGGTAGGCCTCGACGACGACGAAGAGTTTTTTCAGGCCGATGAGCATCGCCGATTCGTCGACGGCTTGATCTGCTGCTGAGCCGTGACTGGCGACGGCCTTGTTGCGGGCATTGACGATCATCTCTAGCGTGCTTTGTTCGTGGGATGCGTAGCCCTTGACGG
>NVSP01000133.1 GCA_002732755.1 Phycisphaera sp. | reverse complement strand
CGCGGGCGGTCGAGGAGACGTTCATACGCTGCATCAGGATCTGCGCGCAGTGGTGTCCGGCGCGAATCGCCACACCGTCCTGGTCGAGCAGCTGCGAGATGTCGTGCGGATGGGCGGAGTCCATGCTGAACGAGACGACGGCGCCGCGCTCGGCGATCACCGTGGCGAATGCCGCGTTCACTTCGGCGAAGCGCTCGCCACTGATCCATTCCACCAGGTCGCACCAGTGCGAACCGATGTCGGCGAACACGCGCGACGTGCCGCCCAGCGCCGGGTCAACACGCCAGTTGTTGCTGAGCTTCACCGGCGGATCAAGTCGCTGAACAATGACCGAATCAATCCAGACGAACTCATCAAAAACGCGAAGCGGTCGGTCGAGGCTCTGCGCATTCGAGGGACCGATCTGGGCGAGGCATTTGAGGGCTGGTTGCAAACACAATCTGAATCAGAATCGTTCCGCGCAAGCGACGGTAATGTCGTTCGGCGCATAGGTGATCAGCTCCTGCACTTTGGGGATCAGATCGGAGCCGCCCGAGACATCGGTGAACACAACATCGCCGCGGTCGCCCAGTCGCATGCGCCGTTTACGATCGAGGGCATCGACCCGCCTTGGCTTCTGATTGAACTCGATACAAGAACACCACGGGGTGACGACGGCTACCAGCCGGGCATCCGCGTGATCCAGGCCGACGCACAGGAGTTTGTTGACGGCTGCTCTATGGCGGATATCTCCGAGATGCTTGCCCACGAGCGCGTCGATGTGTTTGTGGGGGCCGATGCCGCCGAGCTGTTTGCCGCGTCGCTTGTCCTTGATGCGGGGACACCGATCTCTGGGCCGTACATGCCGCTTCGATCGCTGCGCACGCCGATCTCGCCTTCAACTGGTGATCTGATCCGCTCTGCGATCGTCCAGCAGGATTTAGAACACAGTGATAACCTGACATCTATCCAATCACGAGATGCAGCGCGAAACGAGAGCTGGTGGCGTAAGCGATTGACCGATGCGATCGACGGCAAGGCCGAGTCGCTGCGTGTGCTGATTACGACGTCCCGGTTTACAACCGTGTTGCATTCTATGTGCGTTGATCTTACCGAGAGCCTGCAAAAACAGGGGTGTACGGTCGAACTCCTGACCGAAGCACACGGGCATCGCCGACTCAGCCCGCTGGCGTATTCACGCGCGATCGACACGCTCGACCCGGATGTAATTTTGGTGCCCAACTACACGCGGCGGGATCTGGAAATGCTGATCACGGGGAGCCACACGCCACCGGCAGAGTCGCGGGTCTTGCCCGTTGGCGTGCCGTATGTGGTCTGGGTGCAGGACGCGATGCCTCACCTTTTGACGACCGAAGCAGGCGCCGCGGTCGGGCCGCTGGATGTGACGCTCGGGTATGTCAGCCTGGAGATGATCCGCGACTTTGGCTACCCGCGCGAGTCCGTCGAGCCAGCGCAGCTCGTCGCGAGCACATCGCGCTTTGCGATCCACCGAGTGGATGACAATCTTCGAAGCAAGTACGCCTGCGATGTTGCGATGATGACCCATCACAGCGAGACACCAGAGGCGATGCGGGATCGGTTGCTTCATGAATTGATCTCTTCCCCAAATCTTCGACGCGCGGCCGAGTCAATGCTTCCAGAAATCGAAAGCATCATCCAACGCGCAAACGAGTTTCCCGGCTCAMACAGAGCCGCCAGAGATCTGGTTGCCAAGCAGGATCACCTCTCACTTGAAGCAAGAGAACTCCTCCTCCAGTGCTTTGTGCTCAGGCTGATCGACCGCGCACTTCGGCACCAGGCTGCGGAATGGGCGACCGAACTCTGCCACGAGCWCGGCTGGACGTTCAAAATCTTTGGGAAAGGCTGGCAGAATCACCCCTCTCTATCGCAGCACGCTGCTGGCGAATTATCTCATGACACCGCTCTCAGCTCGGCATATTCAGCGGCTGGCCTGACATTGCAAATCAGCGCCTTTAATCCTCTGCATCAACGGCTCTTTGAGTGTGCCCTCTCCGGCGGGTGCCCGATCATCCGGCGCACATACGACACCCAAGGCGGTGTGCTATACGCGCTGACACAACGCATCCTCAAAAACCACGAACCCGATGAAATCACAGATGCGCCCGACGGCAAGGGTAAAATTTTCTGGTACGAACCCCTACGGTCGATCGACACCGCAACACTTATGAGCCTGGAAGTGCGACGCAAAGGCAGTTACTTTGATCGTTTGCCAATCGCTGATCCAGACACCGACCCCAATGCAACGAATCGCCCACCGACACAGCCAGAAGCGGACCCGCTCTGGGTGYTTGGTGATATCAATGAGATGTCTTTTGCAACAAAAAAAGATTTGTTCGACGCTATCTTGCGAATGAAGTCATACCCCGGATGGCGCACCAGCGCAAGCGGTGGCATCGCCCGGCGCGCCAATCAACACTTCACACACGATGCGCTGGCAGCGAAGCTCATCGACAGGATACGCAATCGGGCGGCTCAGCCGGACACCTGCTCTGCTTTCCAAGATTCCGAATAGGTGCCGTAGATTGTTTGGACATGTACCCCGGCATAACGCAAGCACCTCGCCCCTTCCCAAAGCGCTTCTTCCCACGCATCGCTCGACAGCAGAACACAATCTGGTTTGATCTCACGCATCGCATTTTCAGGTGTGACCGCAGCACGCCCAAACGCAAGTCCAGACTCAGGCGGTTTGTCGTCTATAAAACCAGCAATCGGATAAACATCCGATTCGATGATTTCAGTAAACTTCTTGGTGTGCTGCCCCAGGCCATAGATCGCAATGCGCGTATACCCCTTGTCCACMWSMWKKMWNGWGCKGMYRASCWRKCWCRNNNCCACCGTWTRKAWKCRTYNAASTYSRSWGGASATNAWCCYMTWWGGCGCACCACGATCTGACCATCGCTTCATCCGGATCGGTATGGCCACCGGTCAGGATGACCGCATCGCTGGCATCGGTCGGGGTTCCCACTTCGATCGAGCGGTAGCCAGCTTCAATAAGCCGTTTTCGCAGCCAGGCAATCTCGCCGACACGGTCCTCGGTTTGCAGTTTCATCCACACAGGCCAATCGCCAATTGTCACACCCGCAAGGCTTGGCCGCGTCTGAATATCACGCGCCATCATTCTATTCATAATCCTGGCATAGTTCTCTGCCATCGCATCCAAACCAAGTTCGGCCGACACGCGTGTCCACGAGTTCCTGCCGATCTCTGCGAGCTTCTTGCGATCGGCGGCGAGTTCTGCGATGCGGTGCGCCAGCGTTTCTGGTTCGCCAACCGGCGCGGTGACACCCGTGACTCCCTCGTCGATCCATTCGCCCACGCCGCTTTCGACACGCGTCACCGCGGGGACCACGCCTTGGCCCATCGCTTCGAGCATCGTGATGCTTGTGCCCTCGAACTCGCTGACGAGCACCGCGATGTCGATCATGGGCCAGAACGCCTCGACCCACTCCGGTGAACGCCCGCCGTGATGCACAACCCGCACGCTGCCCGTGGTTTGGAGCTTCTGTGCCAGTTCGTTTTGGTCCGGGCCATCGCCGACGATGTGCATATCTGCCTCAATACCGAGCGCCGCCAGCGTGTTGACCAGCGGCACAAGATCCAGAATACGTTTTTGCACCCTTGCGATCCTGCCGACATATGTAATCTGAATCGGAATTGAACATGAATATTCTCGGGGCATGTCCGCGATCGGAACGCCATAGACAATCGTGCCCATCGGTCGGCGTCCGGCGACAGGCCCGAGCCAGCGCTTGATGGTGCCGCTGACCGCGACTGCCGCGTCCCAATCCGGGTACGCCGCCAGCAGGTCCTTGTAGTAGCCGTGGTCCGTGTGTGCAACCGCGAGTGTGCGCACGCCCGTGTACCGGAGTTGCATCGCAACCGCGTATGCGAGGTCGCTAAAATTCGGCATCACGATATCAGGCTCGTGCAATTCGACCGCACGACGAAGATTCGCAAGCGTTACAAAGTGGTCATCTGTCGGGTCTAGGATGCAGAGCGATGTCCGCTCGTCGAGCATGTCCGCCGCCCGGTGCGCCATGCCAGGCTGGGTTGCCACGAGCAGCGTGTGCATGTCGTATCCGAGATCGGGCCGGTGCTCAAACGCATCGGACAACCGGCGCGACCATGTGGTCACCCCGCCGATCGGCGAATGCTCAAACGGCACGATGCTCACAACACGCCTTCGACCTTTGCGCTTTGGTTTGTGTGAAGGCAGACGAGCAATCGCGCGTAGCGGTACGCTTGTATTTGGCTTCTTCTTGGAATGTGCAAGGCCCGCGATCGCCTCGGCGACAAGTTCCGCAGCGCTCGCTCCACCCGACGATGCGTCGGTCAGCCTCAGGCATTCTTGCTGTCGATCCATCTGTTCTTTGGTGGGCCTTGCGAGTTGCCCGAGCAGCCGCTCGGGCGAATCGATCCATCGCGGCAAGCCTCGCGTGATAGGTTCGATTTTGCACTGTAATTCAGTGATATTCTGCGACTCTACGGGCTGCCAGACCCACGCCGCGGGTTGCCAGATGGGCGTGTCGTGCGGGTGCAGGATCGCTGTCGGTTTCCCGGCCCGCATCGCTTCTACCTGCAAAGTCGAAGCCGTCGTTATCACCGCGATGCAGCCGGCAAACGCCTCTGCGAGCGACCCCTCTTGGTTGCGTACGCCGACCTCGTCGGCAAGCCCATCCGTCAGTCTCCAGACAATCTGGCAGCGGGCCCACTGGCTCGCCTGCTTGATCTGGCGCAGCGCATCGACGAGTCGGCTTCGCTCCTCATCATTGAACGCGGGGTTGTTGGCTGTTGCGACCAGGATTGGCCCTGATCTTTGGACAAAGCTTTCGATTCTAAATTCATTCTCGATCCGAGGTAAACCGGTCGGGGCCGCGGCGTTGCCAAGGGTCGAAAGCACCCGGCAATCGACCATGCCAGAGCAGCAGATCAGATCAACCGGCGCGGGCCTTAGAAACGCATCGCCGACGCGTGGGTTTGCAAAGGTGTTGCGCCAATCGGTGATGCCGTCCATCATGAGGATGGTCTTGGCGCCGACCCGCCGGGCCATGCGGAGCGCCCGCACACACCTTGGGTCAAAGAGGTCGGTCACGACAACGATCTTGGTGCCCTCAAGAATGCGTGGCGGGCGGTAGACCTCGTCCTGCCGAACCGTCGTCAAGCCGCGCATCGATAGCTCTTGCTCGACACCCGCGAGGTGGTCGACCCGGCTGCTCACCTGAACGACATGGACGTCTGGAACCGAGATATCGCGGCGGCTTCCCATCGGGTCTAAAGATCGGCCATTTCTAGCTTTGCAGGCCAGAACCAATCCGAAACCGATTCACAAGCAAACCCCCACGGTTGGCCGATCTTTGGGGCATGGCGACACCTGCACAATTACCCGGCCCTCCGACGATGATCCTCCTGCCCGGGGGCCTGTGTGTCAGCGGCATCGCGATGTGGGCTGTCCGTCTCGCCTCATCGCTCGCCGAGCGTGGCTCGCCCGTCTCGCTCGTGCTCTTTGCGCACCAGCCCGGCCAACAACGATTGCACATCCCGATCGACCCGCGCGTTGGGATTGTGGACCTTGCGCACCTCGCGCCCATCGAATCATGCCAAGGCTTGCTCTCGGCGTATCTGCCCGCGATCAACGCCGAGTTCGATCGGCTCGGGCAATCGGGAACCGTCGCGGTTTTGCCCAATCAGCACGGCGACTGTTTCGGCCTCGCCGCGACGATCGCCGCGAGCCGGGGCGACGCCGTCCGCATCGTCGGCACCGCGCACTCGGACAACGCCTACGACCTCAGGCTTCTGGCGCACTATGAACCCATGCTCACAGCGATGGTTGGTGTGAGCGACACGCTTACGCACAAAGCCAAGGCCGCCATGCCTAGCCGGGCGTGGGACATCGCACATGTCCCCTACGGCGTGCCCATCCCTGCCAACACTGCGTCTCGCGCCAAACTCAACGATCGCCCTATTAAACTGCTGTATTCGGGCCGATTCGAGCACCGCCAGAAACGGATCATGGCCTTGCCCGAGCTTGCCCGCTTGCTCGAACTCATCGGCATCGAACACCAGCTCACCATCGTCGGCGACGGCCCGGCGCACGCCGACCTCGAAGATGCGTGCAAGGCGTTTGACAACATTACCATCCGCCCAGCCGCCACCCAGCCCGAGCTTGCCAAGCTCTTGGACACGCACGATGCGATGGTTCTGCCCTCGCGCTACGAGGGCCTGAGTATTTCGATGCTCGAATCGCTCGCCCACGGATGTATTCCGATTGTTACAAAATCAGAATCAGGAACCGAGCAGGCAATCAGGCACTGCGAGACCGGCATGATCGCCGATGTTTCGCCCGACTCCGACGAGCTTGCCGCCGCCAACGGGCTGGCCGCCTGCATCAAACTCCTGCTCCGGCGCGATGTGCAGGCGATTTCCAAGAACGCTGCAGCCGATGCAAAGAATCGTTTCTCGCTCCAAAGACACACGGATTCATGGGTCAAACTGCTCGTAGCCGCTGCGGCAACCCCGCCCCGCTGGTGGCCCGCTTCGCGCCCGAGCGCGTTTACCGCGATCGCCGGGACCACCGGGCTGTCGGRTTCGGTGCCCGCTACGGGAAAGGCGAACCTGCGCCGAAAGCTCGCCCAGCTTGCGGGCAAACCCATCATCATCCACGGCTCGGGGCTGCACACCATCGAACTCGCCCCGCTGCTGGCCCGCGCCGACATCCGCGCCATCACCGACGACGACCCGGCTCGCTTTGGTGAAAAACTCTTAGGCTGGCGCATCATCGACCCAGAGAGCGCCGGCGCAACGGGCGCGACCGATGTTATCATCAGCTCAGCGATGCACGAAGAAACGATCTGGAACCGGCGCGATGTGTATGAGGAACAGGGCCTGCGCGTGCATCGGCTTTACGCGACAACACCATCGCAGGCCGCGGATGCCTCGATCAAGCCCTGATGCCAACACTGTTTTTTGAGCAGGCGGAACATGTCGTAGAGCGCTTGGATATCTGCGCATGACTCTGGTGTTTGACTCGTGAGCGCCAAGAAGCCCTCTTCCAATTCGACACATCGCTCACGGTTGAGTTCGACCGATTCGATGCACGAACGAACAAACTCTTCGCTTGTGATATCGCAGCGAAAAATCTCTTTGGCGCACGCCGGGTTGACCCGTGCAAGCTCCAGCGCCTGAGCACCGAGCGCCCGTTCACGCTGAAGGTAGCCAATTGGCGTGTACCGATGGTCGTGCTCGACACATGCCTCCGGGCGATACACGACCCGGCTGCCTTTCTGATCCGCAAGCCGCCACGCCCATTCGAGATCCTCGAACATCGCCCGTGTCAGCCCGTCATCAAAGCGAATCTCTCGCGCCAACTCCGTGCGGATAGACAGGTTCAGCGTCCACGCGTGGCGGAACCCCCAGTCTTTGGCGGGGTTGCTCCCGT
>NVSP01000132.1 GCA_002732755.1 Phycisphaera sp. | reverse complement strand
TTTTCTTTTATAAATTTGTATGAATTTTTAAGAAAAAAAGAACAAATGATGGGTAGGGGTGATTTCGGGTTATTTGCTATTGGTGGGGCACTATATCGGGATCAAGGGGCCGCTCAACAGTGCCGACGATCTCGACTACGCCAAGGAGCAGGGTATCGAGCTTGTTACCTACGCGAGATGGAAAGCCGAGGGCTTTGCGCCGATCCAGGCTGTTCTTGACCGCATCGGCAGCGACGGCGTGTACCTTTCGTATGACATCGACTGCATCGATCCGGTCTTTGCGCCGGGGACGGGCACACCGAGTGTCGGCGGGTTTACATCCGCTGAGGCGCTCGAACTCTTGCGCGGCCTCAAGGGCATCAACCTTGTCGGCGCTGATGTGGTTGAAGTCATGCCCGAGCGCGATGTCGCCGGGAACACGGCTCTCCTTGCGGCGCACATCGTGTTCGAGATCATGGCTCTCGACGCAGCGACTCTATAAGTTTCACGCTCTTCGGAGTGCGAGAATGAGTTCGACCTTGCCCGCGTGCTGGCCGAGCCGTTGTGCGATCTCGTTGGCAACATGGCCTTGGTCGGCGAGGTCGTAGATCTGCTGGCGAAGRGCATCGGTCGCGAGCGTCGCTTCTGACCTGGGCTTGTCGGGTGTGCTCTGTGTCWCGGCGTGTCTTGGCGTGAGACGCTGCTGTGCTTCTTGGCTGAGCCGTTCGAGTCGGTTGATCCGTTCATCGGCGTGCTGGATGAGCAGTTCGAGTTTCTCGGATCGGTTGTCGATCAGGGCGGTGAGTTCTCGGGTAATTTCGGCGGACTGGGCAACTCTGTGCTGGAGCACCGCTGCTGTGTCGGATTTGGCACGGATTGTCTCGATACGCTCTTTGGGTTCAGGCGTCGGCTCCCTCGAACTTCGCCTTGATTTCTTCCTGACCCTGCCCATCAGCACGATAATCAGCATCACCACGCCAGCCAGGAGCAGGTAGGGCGCGACCGAATTGGCAAGACCCGAATCGGGCTGGGCTTGATCTTGCACCGGATCTGTCTGGATCAACATCGATGTCATGGGACTGTGAGCGTAGCAGATATTGCGAGTACGATCACGCTGTGGAACCCGATGGTGTTCAATTGGTGACAAACAGGATTGTCTCCCGCTGGCGGCTGCTCACCGGCGGGTCATCGGTTCGCGATCCCGATCGGCCCACGCTCGTTGCCCTGTCTGGCGGGCCAGATTCGTCGGCGCTGCTCATCGCGCTGTCGGCTGTCAAACCCGCTCGGATTGTCGCGGCCCACATCCGGCACGGCTTGCGTCCAAACCACCTTCAGACCCAAGACTCTGGCACCGCCCGTGCGCTCGCCGACCACCTCGGGATCGAGTACCACGAATCAGACATCGAGGTACCGAGTAGTAAAAACGCAGAGGCGGGTGCCAGACGCCAAAGGTACGACCGGCTCGCCGCAATCGCCCAAGATACAGGCTGCCACTTTGCCGCAACCGGACATCACGCGCAGGACCAACTCGAAACACTGCTCATGGCGCTTATTCGCGGCACGGGGCTTGCGGGTTTGGCGGGCATCGCAGAATCTCGAAAGCTCACCGACACGACAACACTCATCCGGCCTGCGCTGACATCGACCCGGCAAGAACTCGAAGCTGTCTGCGAATCGATCGGGTGGACACCCGCGCACGATGAGACCAACGACGACCTCGCTCGTCAGCGGGCTTGGATGCGCGCACGGATTCTGCCGGAACTGCTCGAACGCGCGGACGATGGCTTGCCCGAACGCTTGTTATCTGCCTCGTTGCTCGTACGGCAGGCCCAACGCGTGGTCGAGAATCACGCCGCGAAGATTGCTTCACATGCTACTGAGAGTTCCAATGCACTGTGTGTTTCTCTTCATCTTATCGCACACGAAGAACCCATCATCATCGGCGAAGTAATCCGGCAGCTCGCTACCACGCTCGTTGGTGATTCGGGTGCCGACGCTCGGGGACACAAACATCTTCAGCCGATCATCGAAGTGGTGCGCACCGGCTCGATGCACGCAAAGACATTTGATCTGAGGGGTATTCAAATCAAAGTTACGAACACGCAGTTGACGATCCGGGTTCACTCGCCGGACATGAAAGCCGTGACTTCACGGACGAGCCGGTCAACCTCAGATGGGTCTCCAGAGCTGTAAAGCCCGACAACTTCTAGGTCCGGGTTCACAAGGAAAAACCGTGTTGGGTGCAGGATGTTCTTCATCGTCGAACCATCCTCAAGTGTCAGCTCGTTTGTGTTCTCATCATCGACAATGAGCTTAAGTCCGTCAGAAACCATCTTGCGGGTTTGCGTATCGTCGCCGGTGTAGAAAGCCCAACGATCGTGGTCTACGCGGTACGCCTCGGCGAACTCTCGCATCCGTTCGGGTGTATCTCGCTTGCTGTCAAGGCTAAAGCTCGCAAACCTGACGGGGGTACCTTGGAGCAACTCGGCGGCATCTGATATCCGAGCTGTCATAACTGGACAGATACCGACACAATTCGTAAACATAAAATTGACCACCGTCCACTGCCCCCGAAGCGAGGACTCGTCCGCGGCGTTGCCGTCTTGGTCGACGAGTTGAAAGGGAATAATCTTGAGGCCGTAGTCGCGGACTGAGAGTTCGCCGGGCTGCTGTTGGCGTTGATTGAGAAGGACCATTATCATCGCCCCGGCGCTGCACGCCAAGCCGAGCACGCAGATGAAGATAAGAACTCGAACGCTCTTGTTCACGGTAAACTCCTCTTGTGTCCCTGTCTGATCGTACCCATTGCAAGTGCGGCCCCGCCGACACAGAAGATCGCAGCCAGAGGCCAGACGAACGAGCCAAGAAACAGCGAAGGCTCGCCAGAGAGCGATACCCGGATCGCCTCGGTTGGCCAGGCAAGGGGGTTGATCGTGGTCAGCCACCGCATCGGAGCGGCGGCATCGGCAGCGGGATAGAACGCGCCGCTGAGGAGCCACATCGGCATGAGCACAGTATTCATGATCGCGTGAAATTCTTGCGAACTCTTGACACGCCACGCCAGCGTGAGCGACACGCCCGAGATACCGATCGACAGCATGACCATCGCAAGAAACGCGAGCACGAAACCGGTCGGGGTGACATCAACACCCAAGATCAGGCACGCCGGGAGCAGGATTCCGGCTTGCACGATTGCAGGAACGCCGATGCCGATGAGCTTTGCAAGGACGATCGAGCCGTCGGGCGCTGGGCCTGCCATGAGCACACGGAGCAAGCCGCTGTCACGGTCTTCGATGAGTGAGATCGCCCCGAAGACCGATGCAAAAAGAGCAGCCATCGAGATCATGCCCGGCAAAAGAAACGCCGAGTACGCCCGTGAATCTTCGACACCCATTAAACCCGAGATCGACCCCGCAAAGCCCGCGCCCATCGCGATCAGCAGCACGATCGGCGTCCCGACCGTCGCAACGATTCGTGCCGGTTGACGGAGCAGACGGATCCACTCCCGCCACACGAGGGCGCTGGTTGCGTCGAACCGGCTCATGATTCGCCGCCCATCACCCGGTCGTACACATCCGCGAGCGTTAGGCTCCGAACCGAATACGGCACTTTTGAAGCAAGCAACCCAGACGCGATGCGTTCGTGCTGCGTCGTGTCAACAAGAACGGATCGATCGCCCAGGCGATTTACTCCYGTCTGCGGCGATTCAAGAATACGGTCTATTGCTTCCGTTTCCAGTGTGAAGRCCATGCCCGAACCGATGGTATCGAGCAGTTCCTTTGGCGCGCCACGCGCGACCATCTCTCCATTTTGAAGCATCAGCACCAAGTCCGCTGGCTCGGCCTCCTCGAGGTTGTGCGTGACGAGCACGATTCCGATACTATGTTCTTGTCTGAATTGATCCAAGAGCGTCATAATCTCGGGCGAAGCGGTGCGATCCAGCCCTGCGGTGGGCTCATCCAGCACAAGCAACTCCGGCCCGACCATGACAGCGCGCAGCAGGTCCGCCCGCCGAGCCAGGCCACCAGATAGCGTCTTGACGCGGTCATCGAGCCGATCTTGCAAGCCTGTTGTGGCGGCGAATTCTTCAAGACGTTTCTTGCGAAGAGTAGGGGCAATGCTGTAGACACGAGCGAACACCATCGCGTTCTCGCGGATGGTCAATAGTGGGTCGAGTGCCGTTTTCTGAAGAATGACCGAGCAGATCGGCGAGCCGGTGATCGTGCCTGTATCGGGCGTAAGAATCCCAGACATCAAGCCCAGAAGCGTGGATTTGCCCGCGCCGTTCGGACCGACAACCGCGACCATCTGGCCCGGCTCAACKGTAAGCGAAATGTCCGAGAGTGCTGGGCGATCGTGTTGCTGGGAGGTGTACGACTTGCTGACGCCCGAGAGCGTAATCATGAAACACGCATCCAGACCCCAAGACTCGCATCAATGACAAGCGCAATGAATAACACGGGGAGGTAGATGATCGAGGCGAAAAAGAGCACGCGTGCGCCATCGGTTGCGAGCCGTTTGCCAAGTTTGCCTACGAGAAACGCCATCCAGATTCCGAGTACCAGTGCGGTGATCCCGTAGCCGATGCCGAATAGCTCGGGCATCGCCAAAAGCGGAGCGATCGAAGCAGCGACCATCGCAACCGACCAAAGGACGATCGCGATCAGTACCGCGACATCGGACTTTGCGGTTTGCAGCAGCGTGCGGTAGCCGGCGCGTGCGTAGTCGTCGCGGTACATCACCGCGATTGCGAGGAAGTGGGGCATCTGCCACGCAAAGAGCAGGAGGAACATCGACCACGCGGGCCACGCGCCAAGATCCGCGTAGCTCGTTGGCGAAGCAACCGCCCAGCCGATTAGGATCGGGAGCGCACCGGGCACCGCGCCAACAACCGTGGACTTGGGGCTGATCGTCTTCATCGGCGTGTACACCGCGACATACAAGACAACAGTCGCAAGCGTGATCGCCGCAGCAACCGGGTACCCTGTGGCCAACAGCACGAGCGGGCCGAGCAATGAAAGCACAACCGAGAAGATGAGCACGCTCTTTGGTGTCAGCCCACCCGATGGCAGCGGGCGATTCTTGGTCCGGTTCATCACCGCATCGCGCGCGCGTTCCATCCACTGGTTCATCGCATTGGCACCCGAAGCCGCCAGTGCTGTGCCCAGCACGCAGACGATGAGAGGCACTACAAGCGAGGCTAGGTCTTGGCTGTGGTATGCCGCCGAGACGATAAACCCAACGACAGCCGCGAGCGTGACCATCCGAGTGATACCGGGCTTTGTTGATTCAATGAACAACCCAGCTTTGCCGCGAATGGTGTCGCTGCTAAAATGCTCATGGCTCTCGGCAGAAAGCCCAGCCGCGCTTGGTTTTGTGATGGTTCTCGACAACTCACGCCCTTGTTTGGTTGACTGGGCAACTGTAGACCCGGTCAGGGAGCAGGTACCCCGATCTCGGCCCAAACCGGGAAATGATCGCTCGGGAAACGAGTTGCGTTCTCTGGGTTTGGTCGCCAGATGCCAGTACGCATCAACTCGAGGCGTTTGCTTGGCAGGACATAGTCGGCGCGCTYGCCCCATGTCGCCGTATCAGTCGGATCAAGCCCATCGATTTCAACCGTTGACATCGGTTCAGGGTCTTCCCCTACACGCGGGTGCAAGAGGATCTGATCGAGGATCGCGTTGCGGTCCCACGCCGGGTCTTTGGGGTCGGCGTTGAGGTCGCCRAGRATSACRAASWGKKCRYCGSGSKSSARYCCRCCRRSGKTGYCKKYRTCGTCRAYGAKGKMSSSGYSSTKGYYSAGGTAGTCACCCCAGAAACGCAGTTCGTCGTGGTTGCGCCGTTTGTTGCGCTCTTCCTTTCCATCAAACGCCGGCGGGGTCGGGTGACTGCACAGCATGTGAACCACCGCGCCGTTTGGTAGCCGAACCGGAACATCCCAGTGGCTCTTGGAACTCAGCCGAAACTTGGCCCATTCGTCCTCGTCGTACCACGCCTCAGCAGTATCCGGATCGCTCGGCGCAAAGGGCGCTGGCATGTAGTCCCAAGGCATGAGCCGAAAAGTGCGGACATCATCTTCCAGCACCGTCAGCCGTTCATCGACGAGGATCGCCATCGCGTACTGACCGGGGAATGTCCCAAAGCCCCACGCATCCCCGCCATACGCCCGGCCCTGTTTCGTCTGCGCCGATGGTTTCCCCTGCGCATCCGAAGCCGCGGGCTGGTCGTAGGTGCTTGTAACCTCGCCGTCGTTGTTCAGGTCGAACCCCGAGTGCATCCCCGTGTTGCTTTGCCACATGTACGCCTTGTACCTGATCGGCGTGGTGCCCTCAAAGCTGATTCGGTTGACATAGTTGTCAACGAACCGCCGCGCGTTCAAGCCGGGCGTTGCATCCTTTGGCACACCATCGACGCCGGGATGGTCGTAGGCGATCTCGTTGATGAGTATGATGTTGGGCCGAAGCCGCTGGATCACCTCGGCGATCTTCAATACCCGCGGCTGATCGTCTCGCGCAAGATCGCTCGACCGGACATCCTCGATATTGAATGTCGCGACACGGATCTCTGAGGTCTGGGCGTGGGTTGTACCGACGATGAACGCGATAAAGAGGAGCAGTAAGGGTTTCATGGCCAATGGTATGTGGCGAACAAGTTTGCCGCGGGGCGAGAAATGCTCCTCGCCCCGCGGCCACGCAACTATTGAATCCGGCTCTTTATTCCATGTTGTTGATGAGCATCTGGAAGTCCACCGTGTCTGCCGAACTGTCGTTGTTGAAATCAACGGGGTTGTTGACCCACAATACAGCATCCGGCGCATCGACCGACTCGTTCCCATTCAAATCAAAGAACGAGAGGACAAGGACTCGGAAGTAAAAATAATCATCCAAAGCGGCTGAGCCGTGCCCGCTGTGATACTCCGCGTTTGGGGTGTCCGTGACGAATGGGCTCTTCAAGCCGGTCGCTCCAGCGGGTTTCGCCCGGTACCAGCCTGAGACCCATGTGTCGTTCACGGGTGAGATCGTTGCTGTGCGTTCCGACAAGACTTCCGTTGACGAAACCGACTGGTCCCAACTGCTGGTGACGTCGTTATCGACACCGGAATTCTCCCAGCTTGTTTCGGTGCCGAGCGGCCCGCTGACGTGTTTGTGAATCTCCAGCGGAGTGCCAGTCGCAAAGACCGGGCCGTAGTGCTCGATGACGATCTCTTTGTCGTTCGGGTTGCTCACGGTGACCGTGCTATTTACATCAAACTGGACCGAACTCACACCGAGGTCAACGAGCAGGCTTCCCTTGTTATGAAAGTTGAACGGGGCC
Organism: Phycisphaera sp.; assembly: GCA_002732755.1. Lineage (GTDB taxonomy): Bacteria > Planctomycetota > Phycisphaerae > Phycisphaerales > UBA1924. The sequence continues at coordinate 169 of NVSP01000132.1, read as the reverse complement.
AACCCAATCGCTCCGCCACCGAGCGTTGCGGGCAGAGTGGTGTAAAACGGAGCGGTGTCATCGCCGCCTGTTGGTTTGATCTCGATTGTCGGGTCACCCAACGCGTTGCCGATCCCAAACTCGCCAAGCCATGTCCCGGTCCCGTCGCCTTGGTTCACGATGACCTGGC
>NVSP01000131.1 GCA_002732755.1 Phycisphaera sp. | reverse complement strand
ATTGGTCGCTCCGCACGCTGCAAGCGGGCGCGGTCCCGGCGATGCCCGGCGGGGATTCGTTTGGCACCGGGGCGCTGCTGTACCGAGAGCCCGCGGGGCGATGGATGCTGTACATCGAGTGCGCTACACCCAATCGCGACCAGGCCGAGGAGAGCATCCGGGTGACGCTCGGGCCGGAGGGTGCGCCGGGCGACCTTGTAATCAAATTGTCGCCTGGGTCAGAACCAGAGGTTGAGTTTGAGCGCGGCGTTCAGATGTTTGCGCCGTTCGTGCCCGATGTCGAAATTCAAACATTCCCCGGCGGGTGGTACGCGAGGCTGGTCGTTCCCGAGCGGTCGATCGAATCGAACGGGGACCGCTTGCGGCTCGGGCTTGAACGCATCGACGGCCTCGGTCGGCGGTCGGCTTGGCCCCGGCCCATGCTCCCCTGGCAGGGCGCGTGCGGGAGGGCGGCGGTCGACCTTACGACATGGGGTGGGCTTGGGCGTTAGCTCGGGACTGCTGCACCAAGTGCGGCAAGCATCATCGAGTGCAGGTGAATGTTGTCGATAAAGCCGGGCAGTGTCTCGCTGCCCGGGCCGCGCGCTGTGACTTCAACATAGTCGGCGGTGTGGTTTGGGCTGAGAAACGCGACGCCCGTGTGGTTGGCAAGGAGCGCCCCGAGCSTGATGGCCGGGCCGYTGGCGATGTCGAACGCATCGATGGGTTGTTTCTCGAACGCAGCGAGGCGGAGCGTGCTTTGCTCGGTTTCGCTGAGCCGGATGCTGGTTGCCCGTTCGATAGTTGCGACAAACGACTCGAATGAGCGGTCTGTTTTTTTGAATTCGCTAAATATCCACTCGAAGCTGTGTGTTGCCTTGGCCATTGTCTTGAAGGATCGCCTGCCGGTCTTGGCGTAGAATGTCAGTCCCGGGTTTGCGGTCGCGTGGTCGGTGGTGACGATCAGCAGCGTGTCGTCGCGGTCGCCGATCCAATTGACCGCAGCGCCGACTGCGTTGTCGAACTCGATCTGATCGAAGATCATGCCCGCCGCATCGTTGTCGTGCGCGGCGTGGTCGATCCTGCCGCCTTCGATCTGGACGACAAAGCCGCTATCTGAGCGCTCGAGTTTGTTGAGCGCTGCCTTGGTCATTTGGGTAAGCGAAGGCATGGTCACGGGGCGGTCGAGCTCGTAGTGGCAGTGCCCGTCGCGGAACAGGCCCAGCAGCCTGCCGTTGGTATTTGTGAGTTTGTTGAGTTCGACGAGTGATCGCGCCACGCGAAGGTCGGCGTGCTGGGCGAGCAAATCATCGGGGAAATACTTGGAGCCGCCGCCGAGCATGACATCGACTTTTCGATCGAGGATTTGTATGGCGATGTCGTCTTCGAGGTTTCGCTTTGGGACATTGGCGATGAACGAAGCTGGTGTTGCATGTGTGATTTTAGTAGTGGAAACGAGGCCGGTGGCTTTGCCGAGGTTCTTTGCGGTGACGAGGATGGGCTCAGGCATTCGTTCTTCTGGCGTGAAGTTGATTGCGCCGTTGTTGATGTGTTCGCCGGAGCCCCACGCGGAACCGGCGGCTGCCGAGTCGGTGACCCAGCCGTCGGCGGAGTGTGTCATGCAGGTTGCTCGGCTGACACCGGGTGTGGTCCAGAGCTTTCGCCAGTGCGAGATACCGAGGTCCTTGTGTTGGCGCATCATCTCGGCGAGTGTGAACGCGCCCATGCCCATGCCGTCGCTGACCATGAAGATGATGTTCTTGACGGGTGTTCTGCGCGCGGGCCAGGCGGGGATCTTTGGGCGCTGTGCGTTGATCGATGCGGGCAGTGCGGCGGCGAGTGCGCCGCCTGCGCCAAGCCCCAGCAGGTGTCGGCGCGAAAGCGAGCTTGGTTTTTGTGTTGTGCGTTGCGAACTCATGCGCGCATTCTCCTGGCGAATATGAGCCACTCGGCGGTGAGGACCACGGTCGCCGCGATCACGAACCAATGCCAGACCTCGCGGCGGCCTTGCGTTGTTTGGCCGGTGCGAACGGATCGGCCGGCGATGCGGATTGTATCGGCAGTGGCAAGGGAAGATTCACTGCTTTCTAAGACATTCACGGCGAGCACGGGGTTGCCCAAGCTGTCTGTGTAGACCCCCGCGCGCTCGGGGATTCCGAGCGAAACTCTGCGGGGTTGATCAGATTCTGCCGGGGGGATTTGCACGCTGATTTCTGCTGGTCCGGTGAGTTCGAGCTTGCCGCTGCCGCCGGTGAGTTGGATCGTTGCATTTGAGTGTGTTGTTGAGAACATATCGGCGGAGGCGTGTGATTCGAGCGTGAAGTTCTCGATGGCCTGGATGAGAAAGAGGGGGAATGCGATGTCTAGTGGCCAGTTTGATCTGGCTGGCTCGAACGCAACGCCCAGCCTGCGGTGACCGCTCTCGGTGAGCAGCACGATATTCGGGCCACGCCTGCCAGAGGCGAGTTCGTCGATGACGAGATCGGTGCCGGCGGTGTCAAACCATGCGCGCTGGCTCATCCGCACGCTATCGAGCACGAGCCTTTGCATGATCGGGTTTGACCGTGACCAGGCGGTGAATCTATCGGGTTTGGTATCTTCAAGTTGTACTTGGATACTCGGTAAATCAGCAGCAAAGGAGATCGATGGTGCGGGCACACCGGTTGGAACATCGACCCGGTCGAAGAGAACAAGATCGGCGCGACTGAGTTGTTCGCTTTGGAGCTGCTCGAAGAACTCGGAGGCGTTTCGTGTTGTGAGTTTGGCTAGATTCATTTCTTCGAGCGTGTTGCGGATGACCCAATCGAGCGAGCCGTCGTCGTTGTCCGGCGTGACGAGGACAATATTTGGGAGCGAAGCGGGGGAGACGATTGCGGACACGCTGTTGTCGGCTTGCAGGAGGTCGTCGCGGTCGATCGTTGCGGTGATAAGGCCGGTCTCGCCGCGGTCAAGCTCGAAGGTGAGTGTTTGCGTGCCGGGACCGGTTGCAGAAGCTGCGGGGATCCTGATGGGCTTGCGGTCAATTAAGCCTGAGCTGCCGGTGAGTGTGACGGTTGTTGCGATGTCACGGCTGGCTGCGTTTTCGAGGCGAATAAACAGGCGTGTCAGAGCGGGGTCGTCAAAGTCGGCGGAGATATTGAGGTGCGTGATGCCGAGGTTGTCGTAGGATGCGCTGTGCGGCGGGCCGGCTCTTCGGAATTGGATGGTGCCGCCGGCGAGGGAGAGGTTTGATCGGTTCAGCCCGCCGTCGGAGATCAGGATGACGGTTGCCGGCTCGGTGCTATCTTGCTCGTTTACTTCGGATTTGAGCAGGTTCTGAGTTAGTTGGAGAACGGATTTGATGTCGCCGGGTTGATCGGTTGGGTTGATCTGGTCGAGCGCCCGCAGCGCGGCGGCGCGGTTGGTCGAGGGCGCGAACCGTACTTCTGGCTGCGATGCAAATGCGATTATGTTAATACTGGCGCCGGAGCCAAGATCGACGATGATATCGCGTGCGGTTTGGATGGCTTCGTCGAAGCGGGAAGTTCCGGCTGGGCCGTCGAGGGCGTTCATGGATGCGGATCGGTCGAGCAGGATGATGACCCGGTCGCCGGATGCTGCGCCGCCGGGGATCGTCGGCCTGCCAAGGGCGATCGTCAGGCACGCCAGGGCGAGCAGTTGTAGAAAGAGCAGGAGCGATGGTTTGAGCCAGCGGAACGGCTCGTTGACTTGTAGGTCTTTGACAGCGCGTTGCCAGAGCAGCGTTGAACCGATGCGCAGCCGGCGTCGGCGGAGTTTGAGAAAGTAGAGCATGACCAGCAGCGGCGCCGCGATCGCGCCGGCAACAATCGCCGAGGCCGGGTCGAGGAGTGTCACGGCGTCAGCCTTGCGCCGCGAAAATTTCGCGCGACGATGTAGGTTTCGCGTGACATGTTTCTGGTGGCGTCTGGCTTGTATGACTTGACCTGCTGGAACAGGATGCGGGTTTCATTGAGGACATCTTGAAACTCAGCGCCGTCAAAGATTTTCATCCCGAGCCTGCCGCCGGGGCGCAGGGTGTGCTCGGCGACTTTGAGCACGGCCCGGCAGAGGTGCGCCGAGCGCAGGTCGTCGCCGTGACCCGTGGTGTTTGGGGCCACATCTGAGAGCACGGCGTCGAACGGGCCGCCGACGAGTTCTTTGAGCTGCTCGGGGTCGAGGTCATTGATGTCGGCTTCGATTGTGTGAAACTCGCAATCGAGTTTGAGATCGACGGGTCTGAGATCCACACCGACGATGATGCCCGATTTTCCGATCAGTTCGGCTCCGACCTGCATCCACGATCCCGGTGCGCAGCCGAGATCAAGAACCCGTCCGCCCTTTGGGACAAGATCGAATCGGTCGTGGAGTTGCTTGAGTTTGTACGCGGATCTGGCAAGATAGCCGTCTTCCTTGGCTCTCTTGAAGTATGTGTCTTGTGTGACTCGGCGTGCCATGGGTAGATGGTATGTACCGAGCGGGGCTTGTGTATTGGGCACAGAAAAACCCCCGGCACATGGTTGTGCCGGGGGCGGGTGATATCAGTTTGAATCGCTGGCTTAGAAGTCCATGAAGTCGGCTGCGGTAGGCTTGGCTGGTATCGATGGCCTAGGTGCAGTGGCGCGGGCTGCTGGCCCGGCTCCAACCGCCACGGGTTGCGGCTGCTCTGAGGCCACCGGTGCCTCGGTGTTTGAACCGTTCACAAGGCCTCGTAACTGCGCGACCTCTGCAGCGGTCTGCTGCGCCGCTGAGGCTAGTTCCTCGGCGTTGCCCGCGTTCTGCTGGGTGACCTTGTCGAGTTCGGTGACGCCGGAGTTGATCTCGCTGATGCCGGTGGATTGCTCCTTGGCAGCGGATGAGATCTCAGAGAGCAGCGTGTTGACCTTTTTCGTGCCGGTGACGATCTCCTCAAACACCTCACCGACGCGGGCAGCGATCGACACGCCGTTGTCGGCGCGCTCGGTCGATTCCTCGATCATCGCAGATGTAGTTTTCGCAGCTTCTGCCGAGCGTTGGGCGAGGTTGCGCACCTCGTCGGCGACGACGGCAAAGCCCTTGCCAGCTTCGCCCGCCCGCGCGGCCTCGACGGCGGCGTTGAGCGCCAGAAGGTTCGTCTGGAACGCGATCTCGTCGATGACCTTGATGATTTTGCTGATCTTGGAGCTGGATGATTTGATCTCATCCATCGCCGACGCCATCGTCTGCATTTCCGTCTGGCCCTTGGTTGCAAAAATCTGCGACTCCTCAGAAAGCGTCGCCGCCTGCACCGCGTTATCTGCGTTCTGTTTCGTCATCGAGCTGAGTTCTTCCAACGAAGCGCTGATTTCTTCGAGACTGGCGGCTTGCTCGGATGCGCCAGAGGCTAGAGACTGGCTGGACGAGGCGATCTGTTGGGTGCCAAGATCGAGCCGGTCAGCGCCTGTTGAAACGCTTTCAATCACATTCAGAGCTGCGTCATTCTTGAGCTTCTGCTCTGTGATATTGGTGGCGAATTTCACTACTTTGATTACCTTGCCGTTGTCATTAAAGATGGGGTTGTACGAGGCTTGGATCCAGATTTCTTTTCCACCTTTTCCGAGTCGTTTGTATTCGCCCGAGTCGAAGGTGCCCTTGTTGAGGTTGTTCCAGAACGCCGTGTAGTCTGGGCTTGCGGTGTAGGCATCTTCGCAGAACATGCGGTGGTGCTTGCCTTTGATCTCGCTGAGGCTGTAGCCGAGCGTGGAGAGGAAGTTGTCGTTGGCGTTGAGGATTGTGCCGTTGGGGGCGAACTCGATCATGGCTTGCGACCGGCTGATCGCGTCGGCGATGCCTTTGAGATCCGCGAATTCTTTGGCTGATGGGGTCTGGTCAGACATCGAGTGCTCCGTATGCGTTTTGACTTGGTACCAACTGAGCAGAGCGAGGTACGTTCGCTCTGTGTGTTTTTGCAATACACCTAACTCAGTCCCGATCGGCTCACGATTGGGTGTGCTTAAGCGGTGCGGGCTATGTCGAACCCAATTGTGGGTGAGTTAGTCTTTGTTTGGTTTGGGGTGTGATGCTTTGCCGCACAATCTGGGGGGTGTGGTTTCTTTGGGTGTTCATTGCAGGCGCGATGTAGATTATTTTACAGGTCCGCCAAAGCTCGCATATCCACCGCGGTAAGGCAAGAGGGCATGATTTTGTGCCCACCAAAGCCGTGGCGCAAGGAGAATGCATTATGTCTCGTATGGATGGCATAAATAAATGGATTCTGTTGTATTTATAAAATGAATTGATTAGGGCGAGGCTCCAAATGGATTTTATTGGATCAAGGCTGCCTGGGTTTGCGCCGACCGTTGTTCCTGACATGGCAGTGCAARTGGGGCGTGCGTCGGCCCGTGCTGCTGGATGATTCGGTTGAATTACTGCCGATAGATAGGAGCATGGAAATGTCAGAGCACACAGAAGCAAGTAAGCCGGAAACGGCCAAAACAGAAGCAGATCTCAACGGTATCATGGACGCGATTGATCGCTCGCAGGCGGTCATCGAGTTTACGCCCGATGGGACTATTATTACCGCCAATGAGAACTTCCTTGGCGCGCTTGGTTACGAGTTGGAAGAGATCCAAGGCAGCCACCACAGAATCTTCGTCGACCCTTCGTACGCCGAAACCGCTGACTATCGAGAGTTCTGGAAGAGGCTCAACAAGGGAGTCTTTGATACTGGCCAGTACAAGCGCATCACGAAAGGCGGCAAAGAAATCTGGATTCAGGCCTCATACAACCCGGTCTTTGATGAAAATGGTCTTGTTTCAAAGGTCGTGAAATTTGCAACCGACATCACCGATCAGAAGATTCGCGAGATCGAGGCCCAGGCGCGGGAGGCTGAGCAGAAGACCGTGATGCAGGACATGCTCGAGAATATCAACAGTGCTACAAACCAGATCGATTCGGGCACGACGCAGATCGCATCTTCGAGCCAGTCTTTAGCCTCTGGCGCATCTGAGCAAGCCGCCAGTCTGGAAGAGATCAGCGCTTCGCTGGAAGAGCTGAGCTCGATGACGAACCAGAACGCCGACAACGCGACGCAGGCTTCGACACTCTCCGACGAGGCTCAGGCGAATGCCGACAAGGGCTCGCAGGAGATGGTCGCCATGAACGAGGCGAACTGGGGCTGGAGGCTATCGAGAAAAACGTACGCGCGTAAGTCAACATGTGTCATAGTGATTCAGCCTATCAGTACTTGTCTTTAGAGCTTCCATCTGAAACGGTCATCCCTTTTGCCTGCTTGACGATCTTGACGCCAGCACTGACGCCCAGACGTGTTGCGCCTGCGTGGATCATTTCTTGAGCGCCTTCCAGATCGCGGATACCGCCGGAGGCTTTGACGCCCATGGTCGGGCCCACGGTCTGGCGCATGAGCGCCACATGCGCGGCGGTCGCGCCGCCCTTGGAGAAGCCGGTCGAAGTCTTCACGAAGTCCGCGCCCGCGGCCTGGGAAAGACGGCATGCGGTGACGATTTCACGGTCGCTCAGCAAGCAGGTCTCGAGGATCACCTTGAGTCGCGCGCCGAGCCGGTG
>NVSP01000130.1 GCA_002732755.1 Phycisphaera sp. | reverse complement strand
GTTCTCGCCATCGGGCTTTTGACCGTTCCGGTCGCGTTCGGGCTGGCCGGCACATTGCTGCCGGCCTTCGGCTATCTGCCGGCGCTGGGTGGCATGGAGTTCGGGCCTGCGCCCTTCGCCATGCTGTTTGCCGAGCCGGCCATTCTCATGTCGGCGCTGATGAGCCTCGTCAGCGGGCTTGTGACGGCGGCGATCTCGCTTGCGGTGGTGATGCTCTTCACCGCCGCCTGGGACACCGCGTGCGAGTCGCTGGCGTCCCTGGGCTGGTCGCCGGTCCGGGACGATGCCGGCTTCCTGTCCTACCTCGGCGCCACCGTCGACGGCGGGCTCGTCGTCGAGGCGCGCTCGGGCCTTGGCCCATTGCTCCAGATTCTTGATTTCCTCAGCGTTCTGCGTCTGCGTGGCCTGTTCGAGTTGGCTCCTGACATCCATGATCTCAAAGAGAAAGCCATCGGGGAGCGACTCGTCTTTGGCGGAGTAACCAAAGCAGTTGAGCAGTAGACGCGCTCGCTTTTCTGGGTCGAGGAGGGTCATCCTCGCATCGTTGAGCTTGGCAGCTCTGCCGACGGCACCATCGCCCGACACCAGATCCGGGTGATCGAGAGCGACACGATTGAGATAAGCCTGTTCGACAGCCATCGGCTCTAAATCGAACCGAGCGGGCAAACCGAGCACATCAAAGGGATCATCACACATTGCCCACCACGATACGACACGCAAATCGGAGATGCGCGTTTGACATGCACAGCCACTACCATCAGGATGAGGTGACTTTGACGACGACTGGACACATCGGGATCGCAGCGGTCAGCCCTGAAGGGGCGGCGCTGTGCTATCGGCAGATCTTTCGCCACGCGTCTCGGCTCTTTCCTGACCGGCTCCCGCCGAGGGTGACGATTCACAACGAGCCGCTGCAAACCTACATCGAATCGGTCCGCGCCGATGACTGGGAAGGTGTCGCCGAGTTGTTACTCAAATCGGTGGGCGTGCTCAAGGGCGCTGGCGTGGACTTTGTGCTCACGCCGGACAACGCGGTCCAGCACGGCGTGATGATCGCAGAACACCAATCGTCGATCCCGTGGCTGACCATGCCCGACCTTGTCGCGGATGCGCTGGTTGAAAACACACACCAAACGGTCGGAATCCTTGGGACGCGGTATGTCACACAAGGCTCGGCGTACCAGACGGCGTTTGGGCTCAAGGGGATCAAATTGCAGGTTCCGAGTGATGAAGACGCTGCTGAACTTGACCGGATTGTGTTTCAGGAATTGATCCACGGGACGACCAAACCCCAATCAAAGAAGACCATTCTTGATATCACAAGGCTATTTAGGAGCCGGGGCTGCCAGGCGATTGTGATTGCTGCGAGTGAGCTTGGGCTTGTTTTGGAGCAGATCGAGCCCCCGCTGCCCACATTTGATGCGGCTGAACTGCTGGCGATCGGTGCGGTGAAACGGGCATCTGGAAGCTGATTCGACAGCGAGATCCTTGGGCTTGAAAGCATGAATACCCAGATTCTCGCGGGTCGGACGCGATTCGCACTGGACGGGCCGAAAGCGGTTGTGATACGCTGGTGGTGTCGTTGCCTCTGGTGAGGCGGCGTCAACGGTCCGGATCGCCCACGCGGTGGTCGATCCGGGGGAGTCATGCAGGGCATCTCGGGCAATCGGGCATTGGCTACGAAGCCAAGGCGATGGTTGTCCAAACGAAGATACAGCGCGCGAGGGATTGCACGCGGCCCGGCAATGAACCCAGGCACGGACGAGTTCGGTTTCCCGGCACGGAGTTGTTGACCGGGGTACCCGAGTTGGATTGGCACACGGGTCTGCAGGCCCGGCGTGTATCTCTAAATGGACGGAGCGAGCAATGCTCAAGCAGAATTTTGTAACGCGTCTCTCACATCGCTTCGGCGCCAACTCCAACCGTGCAGCATCGCTGGCCAAGAACGCCGGCAAGGCGCACGCCCCGATGGCCCACGCGTTTGAAGCGCTCGAGCCACGCATCCTGCTGTCGGGTGACCACCCGGGCATCGATGAGGTGTTTGACGACATCTCGCCGGTCGCGCCGACCATCATCACGATTGACGGCAACGGACAGGGATCGGACACAGGTATCATTGGCGATGTCGCAGGCGACACCGGCGACTTCTTCCAGTTCAACATCGCGACCACTGGCTTTGTCTCGATTCTTGCAGATACCAACGGCACAGCGCTCGACACCGCGCTTGAGCTGTATCTCCCTGACGGCACAAAGATCTCGGGCGACACCGAAGGCCTCGACAACGGCACMACYGCWCGCGGCCTMGCWCCSGAYGGSTGGCTCGGKTTTATCGCACAAGCCGGGCAGGACTACTACATCCGCGTGATCGGCGAGAGCGGCACAACGGGCAACTACGACATCGAGATCAATGCGCAGAACAACCAGCTTGTGCTGAACTCAACCACCGGGTTTGCCAGAACCGGGAGCACCGGCGCGGGCGACCGGCAGACAATCTCAACCCTCCAGCAAGATATCCTTTACACCTTCACCACCCCTGATCTGAATAMGTTTAACAGCCTCGGCAGCATYATGGCTGGGGATATTGCGTTTGGTGATACCGGCGCAGGMTTTGTTAGCACRCCAGATACCAACCGCGACYTGCTCGATACRCGGGTTGAGTTATTCGATGCGAACGGAATTTTGCTTGGTGCCGATGCTTCGGCTGGGCACCAGACGGATGGTTTCTTGCTTACTCGGTTTGAAAAAGACACGACATACTATGTCAGGGTCCGTTCGGATGCGTTTGAGACCGTCTTCGTAACCGACCCGCAGACTGATCCTGGCACCGACGATGTTTCTATCGGCCAGTTTGAGCTTCGCATCCAAGCCGCTGCGACCGATTTTCCGCTTGACCCGATTACTCGCGTTGGGGTGATTTCACGAGATGGTTCCCTCGGATCGCCGGGGGTTGAGTTTCTAAGGGATCAGCACTCGGCGCAAATCTTCGCATTCGAGGCGCTCGGCACCGGCGAAGCGATTATCAACTTCTTCACCTACGGCCCCWTSGTCACGCCGGGCTGGGACCCCAAGYTATCTCTGTTTGATGACATCTCAGCAATAGCAATCGACAACAATGACACCGCGGTCAACTTYGACCCGTATGACCGCGCCGAAATCCAGACGGCACTCCAAGGCGGAAACACCTACTATGTCGTCGTTGATTCATTCGACGGGCCGTTCTTTGGAATCGGCTCTGCGCCACGCGACATTGACCCTGGCGAGACAAGCTATGAATTCGTCATCGAGTCGAACGCAACAATCGATTCGAGCGATCCGGACCAACCGATTGACGACCACATCGATTTCCTTGCCAATCGAGGCACTGTCAGAGACTTGGCGACGCCGCTGATCTGGGGCGATGCGTTGGTGCCTGTTGGCTTCTTTGACGCAGGCGACTACCTAGATCTCGATGGGGATGGGACCCCTGATGTGTATGGCAACGGGCCACTCGGACCACGCTACCCAAATGGATTTGACTTCCCGAACCAARTTGYAGATCACAGYTTGGTTGTGCAGTCGTTTGCAAGTGGGCGGCTAGATACATTCAATGATACAGATGTTTTCATGTTTACGCCGCAGGTTGACCATCTTGGCCGGTTCGAGGGTTCCATCGTTGTTGACGCGGACGGCGAAGAGATCGAGCCGCCAACATGGAATCTCAACGGCAGGCCCGGTTCACGGATATCTATTGCYGTCGMTATCGAGTTTGARTGGACTTCTCTGGCACGCGCTGCAAYCCAGGTGTATGACTCAAACTTCAATGTAGTTACCACCATACCGATCGACACCACGAACACCGACAACCCGCCGGTTGGTCTGGGTGGGCTTGAAGACCCGGCTCTACTGGGACCAAACCCGGAAGCGTATCGGAAGCTGGAAGCCGCCTTTACGCTGGACAATGAGTTCTGGGGAGGCGAAGCCTACTACATCGTCGTCACCTCGACCGGCACGCGCATGCGTTACAACATGATCGTGCAGTCGGACGCGATAGCTGACACCTTTGGCACAAACCTCGAAGCCCCGAGCGAGGCAGACAGAGGTGATGCCGAGGAACTGTTCCTTGACATTTTCACCGGGATAGGCACCACCAACGGCAACCCCGCGTTCGTCACTGACACCCGATTCTTTGCCGATGTGGTCGGGCACTCCGATCCGCTGGACCCGGCGTTCTTCAATCTCATCGTCCAGAACGGCGAACTCGGCGTTATCTCAACTATTGACGACACGGATGTCTACAAGTTTGTGGCACCAAAGACCGGTGCAGCCGAGATTCTTCTGAGCACAACCCAGCTTGTAGACTCATTTAACGAGCAATTTATTGACCTCAATAGGTTCGGGCTTGTTGTGAGCAACCGCACGATCTCGAAGACCTACAACAGCCCGCTCGATGCCGCGATTCGCATCTTTGATAGCGCTGGCAACCAGATCGCGTACATCAACGACTTCCTTGGATACCCAGCCGATGGGTTGACGATCCCGCTCGGTAACGGGGGCAACCCCAATGTTGGCGACTTCCCGGTGTTCCGAAAGGACCCTCGGTTTGTGCTTGATGTACAGGCTGGCGAAGAGTACTTCATCGTCGTCGAAAGCTCGCAGCGCTGGAAGGGCGATGTTGCAAACGCAGATCCGGCGGCGCGCACAGATACCGACGCTTCAGCAGGCGATGTGGATTGGCGCGTCGCCACTGGGTCGTACCAGCTTGTTGTCAACACAACGCCGAACCTTTCGGCTGGCGATGATCACGCTGATTTCCCCGGCTTCTTCCAGGAAACGGTCATTCCGTTTGATTCTGATCCGACCAGCCCGACCAACGGGACCGGGTTTATCTCGGGCATCATCGAGGCCGAGAGCGACTTTGATTCGTTCGCGTTCGTCGCCCCAACTGACGGCTTGCTGACGCTGGTCATCGATCCGGCGGCGACGCTCTCGTTGGCGATCACGATCTTTGACGGCGCGGGCAACTTGGTCTTCCTGCCCAACAACACGGCGATCAGTGGCGAGCCGTTGACCGTGAGCTTTGTTGTTTCGCAGTCTGAGCGGTACACCTTCTCGATCTTTGGGCTTGCTGGCAACGGTTTGTACACGATGGACCTCTCGGGCCTGCCCGTGGCCGACGACCTCGCCGACCAGGGCCGATTCTTTGCGGCCCAGGAGCTGGACTTTGGTGATTTCAGCAGGACGGTTACATCTGAAGGCATCCTGAATCAGGGCGGCGACTCAGATATCTTCTTCTTCGACGCCGATGTAACCGACCTTGCGACGCTGACCGTTTCGCGTCAGGTCGGCCAGGCCGCGATGACGCCCGCGGTCATTGTGTACGAGCTTGGTCAGGACAACGCCGCGACACCTGTGCCGCTGAACCATGTGATTGCGTGGGACCTGAACCCGAACGGTGTTGGTCAGATTTCAATCGACTTCTCGACACAGACCGGTCGCCGCTACTTTGTGGTGATCCGCGGCTCCGACCCTGCTGACTCGCTGGGTGGGTACGACATCGAGATCGACTACAACCCCGACGATGACCACGCGGACATCGGTGAGCTTCTGGATGCGACATTTATCAACATCGTGCCGAGTACTGGCGCGGGGAGCTCGACGGGTATCCTTGAGCAATCCAACGACTCAGACCTCTTCGTCTTTGGTGTGCCCGCCAACGGGCCGGTAGACATCTCGCTCGTCTGGGACGCTGAACCTGGCGCAACATTCGAGCTTCAGATCTTTGATATTGACGGCAACACCTTCGATGTTGACGGCGACATGATGATCGATACCTACTCGAGCGACACGGGCTTCCTTGCGATCGATCAGTTCGATGCGTTCGCGGCGGACATCTTCTATGTCGCGGTTGTTGGCCCGACCGCAAGCCGCATCAACTACACGCTCAACGTCAACACGGGTTTGGTTGATGACCACGCCAATGATCAGGCGTTTGACCTTGCGACTGTGATCCCGCTTGATTTTGAAACGGGCGACGGCAGTTCTACGGGCAGGCTCGAAGTCGATGACGACACAGACTTCTTCACATTCGACATCCTCGACACCGGTATCTTTACGATCGATGTAGACGCTGGGACGATCGGTACATTGGTGTTCAAGCTGTACGACTCGTCGATGAATCTGCTCAGCCCGACGATGGTTGATGCGGACWCGATCGAGTTCAACAACTTCACCGGGCCGACCGAGACATTCTACCTCTCGATTGGTTCAACATTCCCGGGTATTCGGACCGGTTCGTACACAGTCAATGTTGACGGGCCGCCGATTGCACCGGCACCGAATGATGRCCACGTCAACATCGGCAACCTGCTGGGCGCAACATTCCTCAATGTCAATGTGACCAACGGCAACGCCATCGACACCGGCATCATCGACACCATCATCGACACCGATCTCTTCCGTTACGACACGATCGGTCGCGGTGAGATCTTTATTCAGGTGGTTTCCAGTGACGACCCAACACCGGACTTTACCGTTCGCATCTTTGATGCCAGCGGCACCGAGTTCACCGAGTTCGCTGACGCTGGCGGTATCGACGGCGTTGTCGGTGTGACTGCGGCGACGAGCTTCGTCTCGGGTGCTGCGGGCCAGACATTCTACATCCTTGTCGATTCGACTGGCGATGTGGATGTCGGGAACTACACGCTGATCGTTGATGGCCCGGCTGTCACGACCCGGACATACTACCCCGAGGGCTTTGCAAACGCGGGTATTCATGAGTTCATCTCGCTAGCCAACCCCAATGATGAAGCCGTGACATACAACATCACGGTGTACTACGCGGACGCGGCTCTTGGTTCGGCGGTGGTCGCGACAGGTTCGCTCGCTGCGGGTGCCCGCGGCGGCGCGACGCTCTCGTTCGGCGGTGACATCGACAACGACGGCAACGCGGACTTCGCGCCGGGCATCATCGTCAACGAGGCCTACGCGATCGTCGTCGAATCTACGCTGCGTTTGGGTGCGAGCCTGAGCCACTACGACACGAACTTGGCGCGTTCAGGCTCGATCGGTGAAGCGTTCACCGACATCACCACCAACCGCTGGAGCTTCCCGGATGTCTCCCGCAACCCGGGGGTCACCGAAGACTTCCTTGTCTACTACAACCCCAACTCGTTTGATGTAAACATCACGATCACCGCGTACACCGGCAGCGGCGCAACCATTGCCCTCCCGGTCGTGACACTTGGAGGCAACAAGCGTGGCGGTATCGAGGTTCACAACACCGCAGCGCTCCCGCTGGGTACTTTCGCCATCGAGATCACCTCGTCACCTGTTGACTCCGTAAACAATGCCACTGATCTTGGCATCGTTGCGGGGCTGAGCCGGTACAACCTTGTTGACCGTTTCGCGTTCGGGTACCTGGGTATCCGTGACGGCGGCAGCACGACCAACATCATCACATCCATCACCAACGGCACCGATGTCACCAGTGAGTTCTCGATCTTCAACTCGGGCACGGCCGATGCGATTGTGGACATCGTGGGCTCGTACCTCGAAGACCCGGGCCTGCCGGATCTGATTCGTCAGTTCACGGTTGGTGCTGGCGAACGCCTGCGCCTGACCGGCAGCGACCTCGCGTTTGTGACCAA
>NVSP01000129.1 GCA_002732755.1 Phycisphaera sp. | reverse complement strand
GTGCTGGTCGGGCACGCTGAGGGTTTCAAAGAGAAAGTGATTCTCGCGAAGGTCAGCGATGCGACGATTGATGAGGATGCTGGGCCGGGGATGACGATTCGTTATACCGCGGAGATCACGCATCTGGATGAGAAGGGCGCTGCGACCAAGGGCACGATCGAGCTYYTTGATCAYGCGRATGCGGACGCGGGSTAYCGGCGGATCGGGACGGTTGATCTGATGTTCTCGCACATCGAYAACAACCGATCGGGCATGGAGTTTCCCGAGCACAACTTTGTTTTTGGGGATGCCTTTAAGACATTGCTGGATTCGAGCGGCATCGAATATCCCAGGTAGCACTACTTTGAGCATGGTTTGTGCCACGGGTGTGTCAGCCGTGATGTGCTCGATGTGTGTTTGACAAGAGCACGGCTGGCACAGCCGTGGCACATACGGGGAGTTTGWTTAGCTKAGTTTTTCGCGGACGAGGCGGTCGAAGAGYTGGGTGGGTGCTTGYTCGCCGGTCCARAGYTCGAACTGKGCKGCGGCTTGTTTGACGAACATCTCSACGCCGTCGATGGTGCGGAAGCCGTAGTGCTTGGCGGCTTTGATCATGGGCGTTTCGATGGGGTTGTAAACGGTGTCGAAGAAGACGGTTTCTGGCGGGAGCTTGCCAAAGAGTTCGTGGATGGGGATCGAAAGGCCGTCGGGGTCTGGGCCGCCGGTCATGCCGACTGGGGTGCAGTTGATGTAGGCATCCGCTTGAATTCGACTTAAATTCTCAAATGAGAATGCCTCCGCTGCTTCTGAGTGGTGTGCTGAATACTCATGACGAGCGTTGAACTCATCGACGAGTTGCTGAGCCCGAGTGTGTGATCGATTTACAATGATTGCTTTCCCAGATACGGCCGCCACAGCCGAGACAGCTGCCCTTGCCGCCCCACCTGCACCAATAATCACAATTCGCTTCCCAGACACTCGCCCCAGCAAATCGGAAAGCAATACCCAGATTGCTCTAGCATCTGAGTTTGTCGCTTCTACATATTCGTAACCATTTGCATGCACAAGAATCTTGCGTTTGAACGACGAGGACACGCCCGGAAGCTGAGCACACAGCTTGGAGCAAATCGCCCAAATCGATTTTGTCTTCAACTCAGAATCATCACGGCCTAAACTTATCTTTGACAGCGTGTTTGCCGCACCGATAACTTCAACATCTAAATCTGCCTCCGTCCAATCTCCACCACCAACACACTTTGCTGCTCGCTCTTTATGTGGTAGCGTAATACTTGCACCAGTAAATTGAAGCATCGGATCGTCAAAGATCGCAGCGGTTGTTGTTTCAAATGCAAGATCAGATGATTCTGAWKCCKMGTCACTRTCMGGSAYMGGCAWYGGCARATACACCGCATCMACRCCYCTCGCCTCRAASCCYGCGTTGTGRATSARYGGSSWCAYSGASTGKGMSACGGGCCAGCCGATGAYGCCGTAGAGMTTGGTGTCTTTGYYGATTGAWCGGAAKCGGTACATGCCGAGGAGGTCGGCGATGGTTGGTTGGCCGGGGGCGGTGGCGGCTTCGTCTCGGAGGCTGGCGAAGGTCAGGAAGCCGCCGAACTTTGGGGCGAGGACCCGGCTCATCAGGCCGAACTCGCCCATGCCGATGCCGATGGTTGGCTTTGGGGCTTCGCGGAGGATCTCAAAGATCTCGAGGTTGTCGCGGATGCTGCGGGCGCGGAAGGCGAACTTGACGACAGTTGCTGCGGGCTCGGCCCATGCGTCTGCAAGGCGGCGCATGAGGTTTGCGGGTCTGCCATCGAAGTCGTGCATCGAGAGGATCAGGCGTGTGCGGACGACGCGCTCTTGCTTTGGGTGATCGACGCAGAGGTTGATCTTCTGGCGGATGTTCTTTGATTTTTGGTAGCTGGCCAGTTCGAAGTCGAGGTAGGCGGGCGGGTGTTCGGATTCGATGCAGAGTTTTTGGAGGATGCTGACGCGATCGGCTTCGTCGCCGTCGTAGTCGCCGCCTTCATCTGCGCTTCGGCAGGTGAGGATGACGGGCAGCGGGCAGTCGGCCAGCAGCTTTTGGAGTTGGCCGAGCCGGAACGCGTCTTCTTCGTCGCCTTCGCAGCCGGGGAAGTAGGTGTCGATTCGGAGTTCAATGATGTCAGCGCCGAGCAGCTTGGCCTGGTTCGCATCGGCGAGGGCGGTGCCGATGTCATCGACCTGGATCGGGATGCAGACGAGTGTGCTCACGCTGCGAGTTTAGTCAGTCTGCGTCGGTGTGCGCCGGATCTGCTGTGGCTTGAGGTATGTGATGGTGCGGAGAAGCCATTCGAGGGGGCCGATCTTGAAGGCTTTGAGCCAGAGGGCGCTGAACGCGATTTGGAGGATGAAGATGGAGAGGACGATGACCATGCGCATGGGGCGATCGACCGAGCCGAACATGCCGAGGCCCCAGAAAGCGAAGAGGATGCTTGCGAGGAATGTTTGGCTGAGGTAGTTGGTCAGCGCGAGTCGGCCTGCGTTTGCAAAAGCGTTTTGGAGTGGTTTGAGAATGCCCATGTCAACGATTGATGCGATGCCGAAGAGATAGAAGAGGCTGACTATTGGGCCGAAGACGTAGACCGCAATGGGTACAACCGCTGAAAGATATGGCGAGGCGTTGGGGTGGATGATGTTGAATGTTGCGATGTAGGCGCTGGCGGGGATGCCGATGATGCCGAAGAGGATGGTGAGTTTTTTGCGGAGGGCGGCGTGTTTGGGGCCGAGGATGTCAGCCTTCCAGATCGCGGCACCGATGAGGAAAATGGCAAGGATGTGGAAGAAACCGCCGGCTAAAGCCATGCCGAAGATAATAACGCCGATCCACGCCATGAGGCGGAACAAGAGTGCCTGCGTAAATGGGCCATCGCGTGTGGCGATGATCTCGTTGTCCTGCCAGATCGGGTCTTTGGGGTCTTGGACTTCGTTCTCGGCGAATCCCTTCATGAGTTTCGCAAACGGGGTGAGGCTTTCTGATTTGGTTTCAGTGGTGCTTTTTTCGAGAACAGTCTCTGGTTGCTGTACAGCTTCGGTTTGTGCTTGCCGCTGCGTCTGTTCGATTCCATACGCGCCCAAGGCACTCATACCTACGCCGGAAATGACCGCAAGAGCGAGGCAGATGCCGGCGATGGCTGTGAGCCAGCGCGCCGGGAGTCGGATACAGGCGAGCGTAATGAGCCCGACTATGCCGTAGGTGAAGAGGATGTCGCCGTACCAGAGGAGGATGACATGCGCGAGGCCGATGAGGATGAGTGCGATTTGTCGGCGGATGATGCGCGGGTAGTAGCCGGTGCCTTTCTCGCGGGACCGCATGAACTGCATGGCGAGGCCGATGCCAAAGAGCATGGAGAAGAGGGGGTAGGTTTTGCCCTCGAAGAATGTGCGGACGGCGTAGAAGATGGTTTGTGAGAGTGCGCCTTCTTCGGGCATCGGCGCGTTGTAGGTGAGTTCGCCGAGCGGGGCCGCCATGAGGGAAATGTTGACGAGGAAGATGCCCAGGAGCGCAAAGCCTCGGGCGACATCGAGCGAGAGGATGCGGTTTGATTCTTTGATAGGGCCTGCTTGCGTAGACATGTTCGCTCCCCCACTTGTTCTATTTTAGAGTTCGGCGAGCCTTCGTGCGGTTTCTTGTTCGATRAGCGCATCGAACATCGGCTGGAGGTCGGCTTCTTGGACGATCTTGGTTGTTTGGAACTTCACATCGAGGCGTTGGTCGGCGACAATGTTGTCTTGGTAGCGGTAGACGCGGATTTTTTCGCTCCGCCCGCCGGTGCCGATCTGGCCCTTGCGTTCGGCTGCGCGTTCGGCGTTGACTCTGGCTCGTTCGAGTTCAAAGAGACGCGCGCGGAGGAGGCGTTTGGCCTTGTCGCGGTTTTGGGCCTGGCTCTTTGATTCTTGCATGCGGACTTCGACGCCGGTGGGTTTGTGGATCATGTGGACAGCGGTCGCGACTTTGTTGACATTCTGCCCGCCGGGGCCTTGGGCTGTGGTGACATGTTCTTCGACATCGTTTGCCCAATCGATAGCGACATCGACTTCTTCTGGTTCGGGGAGGGCGGCGACGGTAGCGGTCGAGGTGTGGATGCGGCCTTGGGACTCTGTCGCGGGGACACGTTTGACGGAGTGGACGCCGGCCTCGAAGCCAAGCTCGACGAAGACACCTTCGCCTTTGACGGAGATGACTGCGTGACGTACGCCGCCGATGCCGGAGTCTGCGGTGAGGCTCATTTCGTCGAAGGACCAGCCTTTCTTTGCGGCGTACTTGGAGTACATCTCCATGAGGTCTCGGCACCAGAGCCCGGCTTCGTCGCCGCCGGTGCCGGCGCGGAGTTCGAGGATGACCGAGCCGTGCTTTCGGTCGTCGGCGGTGACGAGCGATGATTTGACTTTCTCGGCGAGTTCTTTGGCGCGGGTCAGGAGCGTGGGCAGCTCTTGCCTTGCCAACTCTGCGATCTCGATGTCGTCTTCTGCGWTGACCATTTCCAGATCCGCTGCTTCTGCTTTGAGATTCTCGAACTCTCGGTACGCAGAGACAACGGGGTCGAGGGCGGAGCGTTTCACGGAGAGGATGCGGATTTTGTTGTGGTCGGCGATGACCTCAGGGTCGGCGAGCTGTCGCTCGAGGTCGTCGTATTGGCTGCTCATGGTTTCGAGCTTGCCGGCAACGACATCTGGGATGAGAGATTGAAACTCGGCTGCAACTTGACCCATATACACACAGTACGCCGATCAGATGGTGGCCGCGTATGATCGGCGAACTCCGAAATAGCAAGATCAGGGGGAGATGAGTTGGACGACGCGATACGAATCGGTGATCTGCACAAGAGCTTCGGCGAGAAGTTGGCGGTGCGGGGAATGGACCTTGTAGTACCGCGGGGTTCGCTGCACGGCTTCATCGGCCCAAACGGGGCGGGCAAGACGACGACGATCCGCATGATTATGTCGATCATCTTTCCCGACCGGGGCGATCTTTCGGTGCTTGGTAAACCCTCGGCGATCCAGAGCAAGGACCAGATCGGTTACTTGCCGGAGGAACGGGGGCTGTACAAAAAGATGAAGGTGCTCGCCTTCATCAAGTACATGGCTCGGCTCAAGGGCGTCAGCGACTCAACCGTCCACAAGCGGGCGATGACCTGGCTCGAACGGGTCGGGCTGGCGGATATCGCGCAGAAGAAATGCGAAGAGTTGTCAAAGGGCATGCAGCAGAAGATCCAGTTTGTGGCGAGCGTGATTCATGAGCCGGAGCTTTTGATTCTGGATGAGCCGTTCAGCGGGCTGGACCCGGTGAACATGCGGCTCTTGCGTGATCTGATCCGCGAAATTAATGAGTCAGGCACGACGATTATTTTCTCGACGCATGTGATGACGCAGGCGGAGCAGTTGTGCGACAACATTGTCATGATTCACAACGGCGTGAAAGTGCTGGATGATCCGCTGGATGTGATCCGTAGCCGGTTTGATCCGCGGTCGATTTTGTTTGAGCCGGTGGATGGGGCGGTCGATTCGCATCGGCTGCTGGGTGTTGAGGGTGTTGCCAGCGCCGACAAGACCGACGAGGGCTGGGAGATCCGGCTTGATGATGGGCTTTCGCCGGCCGAGGCGATCGCGCGGCTTTCGGGCGCAATCGAGGCGACCCGGGTCGAGGTCAAGAGGCCCTCTCTGGAAGATATATTTATACAGATTGTCGAAGATGATATTGTGGCCGGCGAACTCGCCGAGTCGATGGGAGCCGCCCAATGAACCGGATGTTCCTAATCGCGTGGCGCGAGTTTGCATCGACGGCGTTGACCAAGGGGTTCATCATCGGTGGGTTTGTGGTGCCCGCGGTGATCCTGGTGGTGATGATAACATTGCTGCCGATTCTTTTGAAAGATGAGGGGCCGGCGATCACAGGTGAGGTGTCGATCATCGACAACTCGGGCGTGGTCGCCGAGGACATCGCGCGCCGGCTGAGCATAGAGGTGCTGACTGCCGAGGCGATGCCGATCGAGGTGCCGGAGATTGATCCTGAGAACCCGCCAAAGCCCGAAGAGACCGCGGCGATGCTTTCGAGCGTAATGCCCTCGGCTGTGCCGGAACTGACGGTCAACACGCTGGCTCTTGATACGGATGTTGAAGAAGCCAAGGAGCTTCTCCGCGAGGGGACAGCCGACGATGGCGGGCTTTTGGCGCTTGCGGTGATTGATGAGAACGCCGTGGCGACGATGGATGTTGATGCCAACGGCGTGCCGAAGTTTGGTGCGTTTCAACTCTTTGTCAAGCCCAGACTCAAAGACAAGGTGCAATCGACCATCCGGCGTTCGATCTCGGATTCGATCCGCGAGGCACGGCTTGAGCAGGCGGGGCTTAGCCCGGAGATGATCAACTCGCTGACAAGGGTCAACGCCGGGCGGACCAAAGAGATCACGGAAGAGGGTGAAAGAGATTCGATCGGCGGGCTGAACATGCTGCTGCCAGGCGGGTTCATGATCCTGATGATGATGGCGGTGATGATCGGCGGCCAGTACCTGCTGACGACGACGGTCGAGGAGAAGTCCAGCCGGGTTGTCGAGGTCTTGCTGTCTGCGGTCTCGCCTATGCAGCTCATGACGGGCAAGATCCTTGGGCAGCTCATGGTCGGGCTGCTCATCATGATCGTGTACGGCGGAGTCGGGATAACAGGGCTGGTCTTTGCTGCAATGGCAGACATCATTGACGCGATGATCATCTTCTGGCTGTTCGCGTTCTTCCTGCTTGCGTACATCCAGATCGCGTCGATGATGGCGGCGGTCGGGTCGGCGGTCAACGAGATGCGCGAGGCGCAGAGTTTGATGACGCCGGTGATGGCGATCATGATGATCCCGTATTTGCTTTGGATGCCGGTGGCGATGAACCCGAGCGGGACATTTGCGGTGGTGTGTAGTTTCTTGCCGCCGGTGAACTCGTTTATGATGATTGTTCGGATCGCCTCGACCGAGCCGCCGGCGCTGTGGCAGATTCTGGTGTCGCTTGCGATCTCGGTGGTGTCGTCGTACATCATCCTGCGCGGGGCTGCGAAGATCTTTCGGGTTGGTCTTTTGATGTACGGCAAGCCGCCGAACTTGAAGACGCTTATTAAGTGGATACGGATGGCATGAGTGACGAACAGGATAATGAAATACCTGTACGCAGTGTTCCAATTTATCCATGTCCGCAGTGTGGATACAACCTTATTGGAATCAGGCTTGGTGAGCCTTGCCCTGAATGTGGCCATGTTTCATTAAATATCCCTCAACAGGCATACAAAAATAGCGTCGCAGCACGAGCATCGTTAGTGTTGGGCATCGTATCGATTGCCGGGTGGTTACTGCTCGCTGTTCCGTCATTAGTTTGTGGACCGCTTAGTATCTATTTTGGTACCAAAGCACATCGAATGATCCGCGAAGGAAGTTAGTTCAATGGTCAGCTTCCTTGGCTGGTGCCGGCGAGAGGAAGTCAAATTTACGAGGCTTCTAAACGGTTTTCAACTTGTTTTCGCACGTTATGAAAGGAATAAACTTTAAATTGTGGGGTAAGTCACTGCTAAATTTAGAGGGCTTTGCGTATAATCTGTGATTGTACCAAAATATAGAATTAGAAACTTTTATGGTATGGGCTAGCTCAAAGTCGTGGCGGGTGGAGTGGATCCGCCACAGGTTA
>NVSP01000128.1 GCA_002732755.1 Phycisphaera sp. | reverse complement strand
TTGCCCCCTTCCTCACGGAAGGGGCTCGTTCAATTGCGATCCGTCAAAACAAAACGAGAAAGGGCTGCCCCGTTTGGAGCAGCTCTTTTTATATGTTCTATTGATTAGAAATTCAGGCGGTCTCGGCGCGTTTGATGCGGATTTCGCTGAGGCTCTTGGATTTGCGCACGGTGATCTCATCGACCACAAACTCGGCGCCGTCGGCGTCTGTATCGGGCAGGTCATACATGAGGTCGAGCATGGTGTCTTCCATCACCGCACGCAGGGCGCGGGCGCCGGTCTTGCGTTTGGAAGCCTGCTCGGCGAGGGCCTGAAGCGCCCCCTCGGTAAACGTAAGGACCGCGCCTTCGAGCTCGAAGTGCCGTTGGTACTGACGCACGAGGGCGTTTCGTGGTTCGGTGAGCACACGCACAAGGGCCTCGACTGGCAGCGGGCGCAGGGCTGCGATCACGGGCAGGCGGCCGATGAACTCTGGGATCATGCCATACTCAACGAGGTCGTCGGGTGTGACGAGTTGGAGCAGGTCGCCCTTCTCCTTGTCTTCGGAGTTGGTTGAGCTGGTATCGACAAAGCCGATGCGGGTCTTGCCGATGCGTCGGCGGATGATCTCATCGAGGCCGACGAATGTGCCCGCACAGATAAAGAGCACCTGGCTCGTGTCGATCTGGATGTACTGCTGCTCGGGGTGCTTTCTGCCTCCCTGCGGCGGGACATTGGCGACGGTGCCTTCGAGGAGTTTGAGCAGGCTCTGCTGCACGCCCTCGCCCGAGACATCGCGCGTGATCGAGACATTGTTTGAGGTCTTGCCGATCTTGTCGATTTCGTCGATGTAGATCACACCCCGCTGGGCCTGCTCGACATCGAAGTCGGCTGACTGGAGCAGCTTGAGCATGAGGTTCTCGACATCCTCGCCGACATAGCCTGCCTCGGTCAGGGTCGTGGCATCGCCGATGGCGAACGGGACCTTGAGCACGCGGGCCAGGCTCTTTGCCAGCAGGGTCTTGCCGCAGCCGGTCGGACCGATGAGGAGGATGTTGGACTTGTCAAGCTCGACGCCGTCTTCATTTGTTTCATCTTTTTGCATTTCAAGCAGACGCTTGTAGTGCGTGCGGACCGCGACGGACAGCGGGCGCTTTGCCTCGTCCTGACCGATGACATACTCGTCGAGGAACGCCTTGATCTCCGAGGGCGTTGGCACCTCGGTGAAGAGCGGTGCATCGGCGCTGACGCGGCGGCTCTCCTGCTTGAAGATGTTCTGACAGAGATCAACACAGTTGGAACAGATGTAGACATCGTTTGGTCCTTCGACCATTGGGCCGACATCTCGGCTGGTCTTGCCACAGAACGAGCATGTGGTTACACGCCTTCCGCGGAAGCCCTCACCAGAAACACCCTGAATCTCGTCTGATCCGTCGTTGTCGCGGCTCTTTGCCATACGCTCTTCTCGCTCTACTGAGAGTACAAATATCGAACCACCGATCAGCCCTTGGCCGACCGCCCACCCGTGGCGGAGTCATTGCCAAGTGTATCGGCAAGGACCGCCCACGAATCAACACCCAAAGCGACTCCCCCGCATGGGTGAGCCCTACAGGTAGTCCCTTCGACATATAACCAGTTAGAGACCTGTGTTTTTTGTGTCGGGCCTTGTTTCCGGCCCTGAAACACGCCCCGCGATCGATTCGACGGCACGCTGGAATTCGTCCGACGAGAGCTTCCCCTCATCACGCAGCCGGCGGAGATCATCGAGCATCATGCCGTCGCCGGGCTTCTCGTCTTCGGGTTTGAGCAGCCGACGGAGCATCATCAATCCGATCCCGGACACCAGCACAAACACGATGAGCACGAGCACCAGAATAACCGCCCGCCGTGTCGCGGCAGAACCGGCCTGAGCCAACGCAACGACTGTCTCGAAATCGGTGGCGGGTATCATAAACTCACTTCGGTTGTTGCATCAGAACAAAGACACCGAGCCGCGAATCGGGACGACGAGCGACGGGATCATCGCGTGCTCTACGAGGTGCTCGCCGTGCTTTGCGAGCATCTCGTAGGTCTTGCCGAGGTCGTCGAGGTTCGCCAGCGGCCCGGTCTTGCGCATGGTCAGATAGACGCTGATGGGCTCTTGGTTATGCTCGCCCTCGCGGGCGTTGCCGTGGCATCGGGTCTTGACCTCGTACTGCACCTCGACGCCCGGCTCATCGGGGACCGAGCTGGTCAGGACGGGCTGGCAGTCGGTCACGGTGCAGTCGTGGACGAGCAGGTTCGACAGGGGCGAGTCGGCGATGAGCGCGTTGTAGACCGCTTCGTCGTGGTTGCCGGCTGCGGAGATGTCTGCACCAAAGAGCAGCTCGACCGAGTCGATGTCCAGCGGGCTGATGTTGAGGTAGTACGGGATGACTTCGAGCACATGCTGGTGCAGGGCGTGGGCGGAGCGGAAGTTGTCGGGGTTGACGACGCCCGAGCGGATGTTGCGCGCGCGTACCGCGAGCCAGCGGTACGGGAGTTCGCCGGGCCCGGTTTCGAGGGCAAGCTCTTCGCCGTGCTTTCCGAACTGGTTCATTGTGGGGTATTGCCGGCGGACGCGGTCGAAAAGTTCGAGCACGGTCTCGCGGCTCTTGGGCAGTTCGAGCTTGAGGGTGACCTTGAGATTGACATAAGCATCCGAGACGAGGGCCTTGAGGCTGTCGAGCGTGTCGTAGCTGGTTACACCGGACATGGTGGTCGTTCCTCCGTGAACCCTTGGCGGGTAACAGGCAGGATACGCCAGCGCACCGTGCCTGAGGAAGCCGATCGCGCACAACTTCGGCTGGCCTGTCGGCTGCCCACCAGTCTAAGGGCTATCTCCTGATGTGGAAACCTGTTTCGATGTCGTGGGTTGGGATGATCTTCGGGCCACTGCCCCGTCTTCGGGTCAGTGCGTGTGGGTATGTCAAAGGCTGGGTGCCACGACTTATCCCGCAGGGCAAGCCGTGATGCGACATGGAGTTGGCACGGCTTGCCGAAGACCAACAAACCGCGGCACCCNGGGGGGGAGTTGGGGGAGCACTGACCTGCGGACAGGTCAGTGGCACGGTCGCTCGCTACAGTTTGCCCGAATTTGTTCTCGGGCCACGCTTTTTGCGGTCATGCGAAAGCCGACGCCTTGGACCTTGCCTTTGAATCGGACAGAACACCTCTGCACAGGGCCGATAGTACGGTGTCAAACCGCGTTTGGGCGCTCTGCGCGGGGGCGTAGCAGACGGCGGTCCAAAGTCGATTGATCGTTGACGATCTCGTGCTACCGTTTTAGCAGGTGGAACGCGGCCAACTTGGTCCGCTGCATTGGCTTTCTCGTGGCCGACCGCACGGACAACCCCCTCTGGCGCGCTGCCCACCTCGGTATGAACACTCTTTAGACCTGCGCTTTTTGCAGGGCAAGGTCGGTCTTGGCGCTTTGCCTGACCCGACCGGGATCGGCACGGATTGGTACACACGAACACGGCTCGCTTCGACCAGCAGAACGAGCCAGAGGCACGGATACGCCTGTGACGACAGAACCCAACGGCATCGATGATGTGCAGCGCGTCCGCGACGCGTCGGACATTGTGCGCGTGGTAGGCGAGCACATCGAACTCAAAGCCAGGGGCCGAGAGTATCTGGGGATCTGCCCGTTCCACGACGACAAGAAGCCGTCGATGTATGTTGTGCCCAACAARCAGATCTTTCACTGCTTTAGYTGCGGCGCTGGCGGCGACATCTTTACATTTGTTCAGGACTTCCACAAAATGACRTTCCGCGAGGCGCTCAAGTTCCTCGCCGACCGCGCGGGCGTAAAGCTCGAATCGCGTGGCCGGCGCCGGACCGCTTCCGATGACGCAGAGAGTGTGTCGCGGTCTGTGCTGCTCGAAGCCAACGAACTCGCTGAACGATTCTTTAAATCCATCCTGCGCCACGCCGAGCACGGCCAGACTGCGCGTCAGTTGATCGAACGCCGGGGCATCAGCCAGGAGATGGCCGATGCGTTCAACCTCGGCGCTGCGCCGGACATGTGGGACGGCCTGCGCAAGTTTCTTGAAAGCAAGAACCACAACCTCGAGCCGTTCTTGAAGCTGGGGCTGCTCAAGGCGTCGGACAAGGGCCAAGGGCCGTATGACGCGCAGCGGAACCGGCTTGTATTCCCGATCCGCGATCAGATCGGCCGGGTGATCGCCTTTGGCGGTCGGCGAATCAACGACGAGGAAGAGCCCAAGTATATTAACAGTTCTGAATCGACCGTCTTTGACAAATCCGGCACGCTCTTTGGGCTGGATCTTGCCAACCGATCAATCCAAAGGGATGGCGTGGCGGTGATCGCTGAGGGATACACGGATGTGATCGCGTGCCATCAGGCGGGGATCACCAATGTTGTCGCCACGCTCGGGACGGCGCTCACACCCAAGCACGCGACGATGCTCCAGCGGCTCTGCCACACGGTTATTCTGCTCTTTGACGGTGACGAGGCTGGGCAGAAGGCCGCCGATCGTGCAGCGGAGGTGTTCTTGACGCTTCCGATTGACGCCAAAATCGCCACACTTGCCGGTCATACCGACGCGAAAGACCCGGACGAGCTGCTCAAACGCGAGGGGGGCAGCGGCGTCTTGCACGCTGCACTACAGAGCGCGACGGAGTTGCTTGAGTATCGGATCGAGCGTCTTCGCTTGCGGCTCTCCACGGCGGGAGCGGCAGAAATGGAGCGCGCCATCCGCGAAGAGTTCCGCACGCTCGGTCGGCTTGGGCTTGCATCGGCTGACAAGGTCCGCTGGCAATTTATCATCCGCAGGCTCAACGAGCTGAGTGGATTGAACAACGACACAATCGCAGAACTTGTCCGCGATGGTGCAAGCCGGGGCCGAGGGCCGATGTTCAGCGACTCGCAATCCGAACCCGCAAAGAGCAAGCATCGCTCAACAACCGCTGAGATTCTGGGTTGCTTGTTGGCGATGCCCGAACGCTGGATCGGGATGGAAGGCAACGAGGCTTTGCTTGAGACCTCGTGTCGGGACACAGAACTCTGGCCTCTGTTTGTTGCGATGAAAGAGCTGGCCCATTCGACGGGGCGCACGCAGTTGAGCGCGGTTGTTGATCTGATGCGCCAGCAAGGCGGCAACCACCGCTTTGCGGTCGAGCTTGAGCAGGACATCAGCCGGCGTCACAGCGACAACGCAGAGCGGCTCGCTGAAACTCTGGCGTTCTGTCTCCGAAACCTACAGCAGAACTCGGCAACTCTCGAGGCCAAGCCCGCGACATCGGTCGCGGACAAGCTCGAACAAATCAAAGCGCAGAAAGAGGCCCACGGGCCTAACACGAGACTTTTGCCGAGGATTCGGCCGGTCTCAGGCCCACCCAAGGGCCAGTCGGTGTAGGAGCAGACCCCGGCCTGGCCGGGTGCATAAAGTTACCGGAGCCAAGGTCGGCACCGGTTTAAGAAAGGGACGCAGCGTGCTTGAGCATTACCACCCAGCACTTGATGACCTGATCGAGCTCGGCAAGGACCGCGGCTGGCTCAGTTACGAAGAGGTCAACAACACGATCCCMGACGAGATGATCGAGCCSGAAGCGCTCGACGAACTCCTCGTCGTGTTCGACCGCGCCAAGATCGAACTCGTCGATGAACTCGAGTTCCGCGCACGCATCTATCGACTCACCAAGAAGAACGGCAGACCCGCGGTCGGTACACCCAAACAAACCGGGGTCGCCGCCTTTCGCGCCATGAGCGTTCTGGGCGGGGAGGACCGCGGCAAACACCAGTGGCTCCAGTCCTATATGAACGCGTCGATCAAACCCGGCACCGCGCCCGATGTGGTGATCCCCGAAGAAGAGCAGCCCCAAGAAGGCGCGCTGGCCAGCAACACCGAACGCAGCGATCGCAACGAGCAGGCAACCGAGACGAGCGAGCAACCGGCGGACACCGTCGGCAAACGCATCGATGATCCGATCAGGATGTACCTGACGCAGATGGGCAGCATCCCGCTCTTGACCCGCGAAGAAGAGATCCGGCTTGCCAAGAAAATTGAAACCACACGCATGATCTTTCGTCGGCGTGCGCTCGAGAGCGACTACATCTTGCAGCTCGCGGTCGACACGCTCAAAGCCGTCGATTCGGGAAGTTTGCCGTTTGATCGAACGATGCGGGTCTCCACCGCTGAGGAGAACGCCAAACAGAAGATCGCGGCTCGCATCCCAAACAATGTGCGCACACTCGAACGCCTAATCGAGCTCAACAAGCAGGACTGGTCCGCCCGCGAACGCGCCATCGCGATGAAACACACGCGGGTGGCTCGGGACCTTGGCGACCGGATGACAATCCGCCGGCGCCGGATGGCGGCGCTGACCGAAGAACTCTGCCTGCGAACGAGCAAGATCGTGCCACTGGTTCGCAAGCTCAAAAGCATCAGCGGCAAATGCACCGCGCTCGATGCGCGCATAGCCGAGGCCGCTGCCAAGCCCGGCACATACGACCCCGAAGATGTTGAGGTCATGCAGGAAGAGCAGTCGGGCCTGCGCTCGCTCGTGCTCGAGATGCCGGAAGAACTGGCGTACCGCGTCAAGACGATCAACACCGTCTTCTGGGAATACGAGCAGGCCAAACGCGACCTCTCGGGAGGCAACCTCCGCCTCGTGGTCTCGATCGCCAAGAAGTATCGCAACCGCGGGCTGACCTTCCTTGACATCATCCAGGAAGGCAACACTGGTCTGATGCGGGCGGTCGATAAATATGAATACCGCAGGGGCTATAAGTTCTCGACATACGCGACGTGGTGGATCCGCCAGGCCATCACCCGCGCGATCGCCGACCACGCCCGCACCATCCGCATCCCGGTCCACATGATCGAGACGATGAGCAAGCTTCGCAACATTCAGAAGGAAATCCTGCAAAAAACAGGCGCCGAGCCGACCTACGACGAGATTGCCGCAAAGGCCGCCATGACCCTGGAAGATGTCCACCGCGTCATGAAGATCGGACGCCAGCCCATCAGCCTTGATCGGCCCGTCGGCGAATCTGAGGATTCATACTTCGGAGACTTCATCGAAGACAAAAACCAACAGGCCCCGCAAGACAATGTCACGCAGGAGATGCTCAAGGTACGCATCGAGCAGGTCCTCCGCACGCTCACCTACCGCGAACGCGAGATCATCAAGCTCCGCTACGGCATCGGTGACGGCTACACCTATACGCTTGAAGAGGTCGGCAGGATCTTCAAAGTGACGCGAGAACGCGTCAGGCAAGTCGAGGCCAAAGCCATCCGCAAACTCCAGCACCCCGTCCGCTCGCGCAAGTTGCACGGCTTTGTCGACGAGGCAACCGAGCAACAAACCGCCAGCCAGAAAAACACATAAGTGAACCAACTCGGCGAACACGCGGTGTACGAACAGTTCGGCGAAGACGAATGGTACGAAGGTGCAGTGGCCCTTCTTAAAAAGACCGTTAACCTTTTAAAGAAGGAAGTGCCTGAACTTAAGTCCAAATCGAAAGGCGTTTCTGTAGAAAATGTGTTCGGTAGCTTGCAAAGTACAGGGCTCGCTTCAGCACTGGATGAGTTTTTCTTATCGTGGAAACAACTGGCCAATAATCCGCAGGATAATGGTCAACGGGTCAATGTGCGGGCAAAAAGTGGTACATTGATTGATAATCTGGCCAATATGCAGCAACAACTGCGTGATGTGCAGGGCA
>NVSP01000127.1 GCA_002732755.1 Phycisphaera sp. | reverse complement strand
GGATGCCGCCGAGTTCATCAACGAGGCCCAGTTCGAGCGCGGTTCGTCCGGTGTAAACCTCGCCGTCGAGGACACCGTCTGGGTCTTGGATACCCGGCCTTGCTGCAAGAACCCGGCTGCGAAAGTCTTCGTAGAACTCGTCAACGATGCCTTGCAGGATTTCGTAGTGGGCCTCGTTGATCGGCTGCATCGGGTTGGCGATGTCTTTGTTTTTGCCCGAGGTGACCGAGCGAGAGACGATGCCCAGCTTTGCCAAACCGCCCGAGAAGTTGAGGGTTGGGACGATGACGCCGATGGAGCCGGTGATGGTTGAGGGCTGGGCGATGATGTGGTCTGCGGCGATGGCGGTGTAGTAGCCGCCGGACGCTGCGACCTCTGCCATCGACGCGACGACCGGCTTGCCCGTGCGCTCTTTGAACGACTCGATGAGGGTTGCGATGGTTTCGCTTGCTGCGACCGAGCCGCCGGGGGAGTTGATGCGGAGCAGGACCGCTTTGACCTGCGGGTCGCGCTCGGCTTTGGCGATCATGGCTGCGAAGTCGTCGATCATGGCGGCAGAGCCAAAGGGCGAGGTCGATGCGGAAGAGATCACGCCGGTCAGATCGATCTGCGCGATCTTCGGCCCGCCTCGTGCATCACGCATCACGATGCTCTCACCGATCTGGTTGGGCTTGGCATCGAGCTGGATCGTGATGGACTTTGGCACGCAGCCAAGGGCAGTTGCGAGCAAGACGACGAGAACAAGTGTTCGTGCGGGTTTCATAGGCTCAGGATACACGCCCCCGCGATCGGCGTAGGCTGAGGTCATGACAGACGAGTCCGCTGTTCACATCCCGGTGCTCATGGAGCATGTCCTGAACCTGCTGGACCCGCAGCCCGGCCAGGTGTACGCCGACGCGACCGCGGGGCTGGGCGGCCACGCGATGGCGGTCGCCGATCGGATCGGGCCAGAGGGCGTGGTGGTGCTCAACGATCTTGATGCCTCGAACCTTGCGAGGGCGGGGGAACTTGTGCGGTCAAAGAGCGGCTGCCGGGTGATTGAGGTCCACGGCAGCTTTGCGGATTTGCCAAGGCGGCTTGTGGACGAGAAACTCCAGATCGACATGCTGCTTGCGGATCTTGGGTTCGCCTCGAATCAGGTGGATGACCCATCGCGTGGGCTGACATTCCGCGGTGATGGGCCGCTGGATATGCGGCTGGATCAGTCGGGCGATGTGACCGCTGGAGAACTGGTCAACGGGCTGCTCGAGGTTGAGTTGGCGGATCTGATCTATCAGTACGGCGAAGAACGCATGTCAAGGCGGATCGCCCGAGCGATCGTGACAAGGCGGAAAGAGCGAAAGTTCGAGACGACGGGGGATCTTGCGGATGTGGTTCGTCGGTCCGCCGGCCCGCCACCCAAGGGCCGAAAGCGGATCGATCGGGCGACGCGGACATTTCAGGCGCTTCGGATCGCGGTCAACGGCGAGATCGAATCGCTCGATTCGCTGCTGGAACAGGTCCGCTCGGCAAGCTCAAAGGCGGCGACCGGGGCGGAATCATGGCTCAGGCAAGGGGCGAGGGTGGGGGTGATCGCGTTCCATTCGCTCGAAGATCGGCCCGTCAAGCGGATGTTTCAGGGGATCGAGCAGGCGGGCGATGGCAGGCGGCTGACACGAAAGCCTGCGATCGCCGATGAGGCCGAGATTTCGGAGAATCCGAGGTCACGATCCGCCAAGCTGAGGGTGCTGCAAGTGTTGGCGGAAACTCGGCCCGATGCCCGATGAGATCAGAACGCGGCGGAGCGGCTGCGGAGTGATCGAAAACTAAAAAATCGGCAACGACACGGAAGTTGTTGTCAATGGTCGATTTAGGTCGGCCCGCTTTGGCAGGGAATCGCCGTGACGCGCGAACAAAAATTGGCACTGATTATTGGGTTTAGTCTGATCCTCGCTGTCGGCGTGTTGATCAGCGATCACCTGTCGCGTGCGCAGTCCGACCCGATCGTGGCGGATCAGGACATCGATCACCCGATGATCGTTCACAACATCATTGATGTGCCGCCCGGGATGGGTGAGATCGGCCGCCCGCTCGCGGGGCGCGATGCCGTCCCGATGGACCCGGGGATTCGTGGTGGGTCACTGCCCGGGATCGATACCGCGCAGAACCACCGAAGCATCCAATCAAGTTTCCAGATCCCAACCGAGGTTGCTTTGTCCGCCCAGCGAGATACGCCGGTGCGCGGCGGGATCAGCATCCCAGATCAAACGACTCTCACCCCGAGCCGGAACCAACTCAGCAGCGCCGGTCAGAATGTTGGCGAGGTGCTCGATTTGCCGGGCTTCGTGCCGGCTTCGGGGTATCCCCGGCGGGGCATCAACATGCGGAGCGAGATCGGGCGCACTCAGCAGGCTCAGCAGGCCCCGCTCCGCCAGCAGCAGGCTGCCCCGGCGCGGGTTGCGGTCGCCACGCACACAGTCACCGAGGGCGAGTCGCTCTATGGTCTCGCTGCCAAGTACTACGGCGACGGCAATCTCTGGCCCGWACTTGCCAAGGCGAACACGGACCGGGTCAACACCAAAGGCCATGTCGTGATCGGCGTGGTGCTTGAGATCCCGGATCGCAACGGTTCTGCGCAGGCAACGCCAGCGCAGCCGCAGCTTGTTCAGAGTGCGCCGATGCAAACGCAATCGCCCGTCGAGACCGGTGCGTACGGCATGTACACCATCAAATCCGGCGACACGCTCAGCGAGATATCACAGGAACTCATGGGCACGATGCGCCGGATGGACGAGCTTATCAAACTCAACCGCGACCAGATCAACAACGCCGACGATATCCGCGTTGGGATGAAGCTGCGCTACCCCCGCGGTCAGCGGGCCTGATGCCTAGGGGCCCAGACGAGTACGGCCCGGGCTCTGTGGGCCTGACGCTGCGGCTTGCGGTCATGATTGTTGGCTTGGGTGTGATCTCGGTTTCGCTTTTGTCCTACCGACAACTTCGTCTTCAGTCGATTCATGAACAATCCGATGCAAGGCTCCGCCAGACCCTGCACGACAAAGAGCTGTGGCAGATGCGGTCAGAGATCGCGCTGCGCACGACGCCCGAGCAGGTCGGCATCGCGTTGCCCGCTGGCGTTGAAGCCGGGGGCGAGCAGTGAGCACCGACCGAGTCAAACTGGTGAGCCGACTCTTGGTCATCGGCTGCTTTCTCGTCTTTGCAGCGGTGATGGGCAGGGTCGCACAGCTCCAACTCCGTCCAGACGAACGCCTTGGCGACCATGTCGGGCTTCGCCAGAGCGTTCGGTTTGTGGAGCCGTTGCGGGGCGAGATTTACGATCGGCGCGGCCGAATCRTCGCAGCGACCCGCTTTGCAAAGCGTGTGTTTGTCGATCCATCTCGGTTCGCCGATCCGCCCGGGGAGGCGATCGTTGTGCTTTCGGGCGTACTAGGGATGGACCCGGGCGAGGTCGGCCAGCGGATAGTGTCAAGGATGTCTGCGAATCAAAGTGCGGCGTTAGTTGCTACGGAAACGGGCGAAAAAGCAAGACTAATTCAATATGTCTCGATCGSYGMYMCRSTRGWKYCWKAYMTKGCCRMKSRNNNCAAAGGSWYGKSRSWTSMCGKYRTSYMKSYCGWSGWTGWMCMSGWYYGTGMMYWSCCGGCGATGGACCAACTCGCCAACCTGCTCGGGCTTGTTGGCAGCGAGCACTCGGGGCTACTCGGGTTTGAGCTTGCGTTTGATGAAGAACTGACGGGTGAGGCGGGCCAGGGCGCGTATGTTCGCGATGCCAAACGCCGGCCGCTTTGGATCGAGCCGGGCACATGGAAACCCGCGACCGCCGGCGAAGATGTGCGCATGTCGATCGATCTTGAGCTCCAGCGCATCGCAATGGAGGAACTCCATCGCGGGATCATCGCAGCAGACGCTGCGGGCGGCAGGCTCGTGATGGCGGACCCGGCGACGGGGGAGGTCTTGGCGATAGTTGATCTTGTTCGCGAGATCCCAGGACTGATCAAAATGCCGTTGATCCCAGAGGATAAAAAACGCCAATCGGGGTATCAACTCCCGGTCGGGCGGTACGACACGATCAACGACACGGGCGAGGGGCAACTGCACCCGGCGCTTGCCAAGAACCGGTGCGTCGAGTATTTGTACGAACCCGGTTCGAGCTTTAAGCCGTTTATCTGGGCGATGATTACCGAGGCGGGTGCCGCTTTACCAGATGAAGTCTTCAACACCGAGGGCGGTCTCTGGCGCACGGGCTACGGTCGCCGCATCGAGGATGTGACCCGCCGCCACGAGATGACCTGGCGCGAGGTGCTCGTCAACAGCTCAAATATTGGCATGGTCAAGGCGACAGAACGGCTCAGCTTTGAACAAACCCGTGACAAATTGATCGAGCTTGGCTTTGGTCGCCCAACGCGGATCGGTTTGCCCACAGAATCAGCCGGCGTAGTGACATCGTCCAAAAACTGGAGCAAGTACACGCAGACCTCGATCGCCTTTGGGCACGAGGTGGGCGTGACGCCGGTTCAGATTCTTCGTGCATTTGGGGCTTTTGCGCGCGATGGTAATCTCGCGGGGACTCTTGTCGATCTTCGCCTGACGGGTGTGAACCCGGATGAGCCTT
The DNA here is from genome assembly GCA_002732755.1 of Phycisphaera sp. GTDB lineage: Bacteria > Planctomycetota > Phycisphaerae > Phycisphaerales > UBA1924. Next base: position 3,167 of record NVSP01000127.1, on the reverse strand, counting down.
CGGTTGCCCGGCGGGTGTTTGGGCCTGAGGTTTCGATGCTTGTTCGCGGCGCGCTCGTCGAGGTCGCGGCAAAGGCCGAGGCGAATATGGAACGCACGCTCGGTGAGAGCGGCTGGCAATACACGATGTTTGGAAAGTCCGGCACGGCGGATGTCCCGGTTGGGCCCGCGCCAAAGGGCATGAAGTATCCAAAGTCCCGCGTTGGCTACTACGAAGACCAGTACRACTCGAGTTTCATCGCCGGCGCGCCGTTTGAGTCCCCAAGACTCTCCATAATTATCGTCATAGATGATCCGGGGCCGGAGAGCATCCGCAGGCGTCACCACTACGGCTCGTGGGTCGCTGCCCCCGTGGCGCGCCGGGTTCTTGAGCGGTCGCTTGCATATCTCGGGGTAGAGCCTGACATCGAGCCGGAACAGTCGGAAGAACTAGAGCCGTTCAACGCGAACTAACGCAACGGTGATCGGCCGGCGACGATCTTGTCTCGTGCGCCGGGAGCCGTGATTTGGCGAATAAACGCCTGATATTGCGTGTCGAGTTTGTCGATAGAAGTATCGAAATATGTCGGCAAGGGATTGCGCATAAGGCGCAGGCGAGAGGTCCGTGTCGTTGTGTCGGCGATGCCGGACGCCGCGTCGATGAGCATGGTCTGGAAACCCGCAGCGTAGAGCCCGCTCTCGCCTTCGCGGAGAAAGTGAATAAACGCCCAGACCTGCGCGTACCAGGTGAGCGCTCGGGTTTGGTTTGAGGCGATCAGATCCTGCGGCGAGGCCATGACCAGTTCATTCAGCGAGAAGAGTTGGCCCTTGCCCGCCGCGGTTCGGAGCTGGTCGTATCGTTCTGTGTTTGCCCAAGGCATGAATATCGGTACGGTCGGCTGGGCCGGGTCAAACCGGAAACCCTCCATGTATGTCGCGATGCCCTCTTCCAGAAACACCGGCAGGCGAGTCCGAAAGGTGAGCTGTGTGTATTGATGCCAGCCCTCGTGGGCTGCGAGGTTGAGCGTGTCGCTGAGTGTGCCCAGGTCTCTGTAGACGCCTCTGCCCGACGCCGCGAAACCGCCGCGTTGGATGCGGAGATATGTTTCGGCGCGTTCGCGCATGAGCGCGCGGGTCAGCGTTGCCCACTGCGGCCGGGTGTGCATGAGGTAGGTATCGAGCTTGACCGGCGGGGCGGGCAAATCGGCGAGCGAGGTTCGGTATTGCACGAGTGAGGCTTCGAGAAATCCGGGTAAGACTTGCTTGATGACCGCGCGATCGGATGTTGTAAAGATGCGGTAGTGTTGCGTGCGGATGATCGACCCGCCGGTTTCGCCGAAAGCCCACGGTTCAACCGAAAGAACAACACTCGGCGAAGCGATTTGCTGCGAACGCGGTTGCCGAGTGGGTGGCTCGGGCATCGGGTTGACATGCCCCGTCCCGTCGGCGCAGCCGAGGATCGCGAGAACGCACGCAATCAGAAGCGGGAGCTTCAACCGAGTTCCTTTAGACGCGAAGCCGCTGCATCGCGATCGGCCTTCTGTTGCTCGAGTTTTTTGCGTGTTTCTTCGACGAGTTTCGCCGGCGCTTTATCCGCGTAACCCGGGTTTGCGAGCCGTTTTTCGAGGGCCATGATCGAGCCGTCGAGTTCTTTGATYTGTTGCTCGATGCGCTCCCGCTCAACGGATGCGTCCACCGCGTCGGCGAGGTCGCTGAGTTTGAGTTCGACCGATTCAAAATCAAACGGCACGGATTCGTCTTTGGGATCTGCCGTTGATATTGAACCGAGGCCCGCAAGTGTTTCTGTGACTTGGCCCAGCCCGCCGAGGCTTGCGATTATGTCGGCATCTGCGTGCAGCACGATCTTTCGCCGCGGCGGCACCTTGTGCTGCGCACGCACCTTGCGGWTCGCTTCGACCAGATTCTGCATTCGCTCGAAGTCAGACTCCGCTTTGTCGTCGATGAGTGACTCGCTGACCTCGGGCCAGCCGGAGGTGCAGAGGAGCGATTCGTTTCGGCCTGCGGGCAGTTCAAGCCCCTCGACCTTGCCGATGCGCATCTGTTTGATCGGGCCATTAAGCGTCTCGGTGATGAACGGCGCGACGGGGTGGAGCAGGCGGATGATCGTTTCGAGTGCTTGCTGGAGCACGATCCGCTGGCCGGGCTTGGTCGCCAGTGTTGGCTTGACGCCTTCGAGGTACCAGTCGCAGTAGTCGCTGCGCAGGATATCGAAGRGCTGCTGGGCGTAGATGCTGAATTGGTATGTCCCGATGGCTTCGTCGATCTGTTTCGTCGCGCGTGCCAGACGTGAGAGCATCCAACGGTCGATGGTATCAAGATCCTTTAATTGAATMACNATCYRKYYYGCCGCCGGATTTTTCGCCGAGCATCATGATGACAAACTTGGTCGCGTTCCAGAGCTTGCTGCAGAAGTTTCGGCCCTTGTCGAACTTGTTGCTCGTGTTCTTGCCGGTGGCTTCGTCGAACTCGACAGGCATGCGGACATCTTGCGTTTGCGTCGTCATCTCGCAGAGCGTGTACCGCATSGCGTCKGYGCCGTGGGASTSGATKATGTCGAGSGGGTCGACGCCGTTGCCSAGGGAYTTGGACATTTTGCGTCCRTCGCCGTCTTGGATCATCGCGTGGATGAAGACGTCTGAGAAGGGGAGTTGGCCGTCGGTCCGCGTGCTCACGCCCGCGGCTCCTTGCTCATCATCGCCAGCGAGCAGGTAGCGGTTAAACATCACCATACGCGAGACCCAGAGGGTGATGATCTCTCGCGCGGTGGTCAGGACGGAACTCGGGTTGAAGGCTTCGAGCATGCCTGTGAATTGGTCGTCGGTTTTGGCGGCGTCGGGCCAGCCCATCGTGGACATGGGCCAGAGGGCGGAACTGAACCAGGTATCGAGGACATCGGGGTCTTGGGTATAGCCGGCTTCTTCAAGAATTTCCTGGGCACTCTCATGTCCGGGTGCAAGACATACGTGGATACGTAGGGGCTTGGTGCCCTTTTGCGGCTGAACATGTACGGCATGAAAATCATTGTTGGGGTCATTGAGTGCAGTAATCTGTGAGTCGCCCCACGAATGGCTGTCACTTCCTTCGCTCTGAAAGGTTGGGCCATCAATCGACCAAACCGGAATCCGATGCCCCCACCAGAGCTGGCGGCTGATGCACCAGTCGCGCAGG
>NVSP01000126.1 GCA_002732755.1 Phycisphaera sp. | reverse complement strand
TGCCCATGGCATCGGTGCCATAAAACGCATCATAAAGACTGCCCCAACGGGCATTGGCGGCGTTCAGCGCATAGCGCGCGTTGGTGATCGGCACCACCAATTGCGGGCCAGGCACCAGGGCGATCTCAGGATCAACCCCTTGGGTTTCAATGGTAAATTCATCACCTTCCGGCAACAGATAGCCGATTTCCTCCAGAAACATGATATACGCCTCGTGGTCATGCGGTTGACCGCGACGGGATATGTGCCAGGCGTCAATCTGACCCTGCAATTCCTCGCGAGTCGGGCTTGCGGGGATCTTGAACCCCGCGACCATCGCGCTCTGCTGCATGTTTTCTTTATCACCCGGCACAGGCTCGGCGTGGATGCGCCTAAGCAGCGGGACTTCCAGCCGCTCGAACAACCGGCCGAGCACCTCGTTGGCTTCGACCATGAACATCTCGATCAGCCGGTGCGTGTACGCGTCGTCCTCTGGCTCGGCATCAACGACATGCCCGTTCTCATCGAAGATCAGTTCCGCATCGGGCAGTTCGAGCGTGATCATGCCCTCGCTGTGGCGGCGTTTTTCGATCGCTTTGGCCAGCCGATTCATCTCGCGCACGACCTCGACAAGCTCATCGGTGTACTCGGTATCAGTCTTGGCGTGCTTGCGTGCTTCTTCGGGGTTGCCGTCGATGAGCGCCTGCGCTTCGAGGTAGGTCATTCGCTTGCGAGAGCGGATGATGGTCGAGGCTGCGCCTTGCGACATCACTTCGCCGCGCAGATTGTAGCGGATGATTGCGGTTTTACTGAATCGTTCGACGCCTTCTTGCAATGAGCAGATGCCGTTGGACAAGACCTCGGGCAGCATCGGGATAACGAGGCGTGGAAGGTAGACCGAGTTGGCGCGGTCCATCGCTTCGACATCGAGTTCGGTGCCAGTGGGTATAAAGTGCGCGACATCGGCGATGTGGACCGAAAGCTCCCACCCGCCGCCGTCGGATTTTGGCAGGCGTTTGATGCTGATCGCATCGTCGTAGTCCTTGGCGTCCGGCGGGTCGATGGTGCAGATAAAGTCGCCGGTCAGGTCGAGCCGACCTTCGAGCGAGCCTTCTTTTTTGAACTTGTCGATCGCCTCATCAAACTCGCGGGTCGCATCGCGGGCGTGTTGGACGCATTCTTCTGAAAATTCATTCGATGGCAACCCATACGCGGCGATCGTCGATTGCGTCTCGACATCGGGCAGGCCAGCCTCGCCCAGCACGCGGACGATCACGCCCTCGCCGAGGATGTTGTCCTCCGGGTACTCGGTCATCTCGAAGACGACCTTGTCGCCGGCGCTTGCGTACTTGGATTCGGCGTCGCGCACAACGATGGGCTTGCCATCGAGTTCTCGCGCGTCTGGGATGACGACGAAGTCCTTGCCGCGTTTTTCGATCGTGCCGGTGAAGGTGGCGATCTTGCGTTCGAGGATCTCAATGACCTCGCCGGAGAACCGTTTGTCCCCCGAGCCGCCGCGCCCTCGGCGATTGTCGCGGACCACAGCGACCTTGACGCGGTCGCCCGTCAAGGCGCCCCCGGTCGCGTGCGGCGGGATGAACAGGTCACCCTCGCGCACTTTGATATCGGTACGAATAAACCCAAAGCCTTTGGTCGTGCCGCGGAACTCGCCCTCGATGGTCTGCTCGCCATCACCGATCGAGGGCAGCGAGACCATGCCTTGGTCGTTGAGACGGATCATCCCTTTTTCAGCGATCTCGGCGAGTTCTTGGCGGAACGCGGGCGGGTCATCAATATTCAGATCATCGATGATCTGCGCCATATTGGCGGGCGTGTAGCGCTCGTGGGAGATGTGCGAAAGAAGACGGTTCGTGTATCGGCTTGGCATGTGTGTTTAGAGATCGGCGACTGCTTGACGCAGCGCTCCTTGGTAGCTTCCCGGCGTAAAACCGAAGTATGCTTGGAACTTATCGAGTGAGGCTGTGGAATCTTCGCTGGCCATCGAGGCCATCCCCGCGTCGTAGGGCAAAAGGCTGCCCATCCCGACGAGGCCCGCAACAGTTGCGGCAAGGTGCGCCGCGGGCGCGGGGATGCCGCCGGGCTTGATCTTTGGTTTGGTGTTTTTGGCGTTGTCGCGGACGAATGTCAGAAGCTCGGGCCAGCTCGTGGTCTCGCTGCCGACGCAGTTGAAAATTTCGCCGATGGTGTCCTCGTTGTCGAGCGCATCGCACGCGGCCCGTGCAAGATCATCCACCGCGATCGGCGCGACCGCGGGGTCGACCGTCTCGCCGGGCATGAGCGTCCATTGCCCGTCGGCGTGGCGCGTGAAGTAAGGCATAAAGAGGAACGGCTGGCTCTTGCCACGCGCCCACTGGACCATCATCTCGGTGATCTCGCCGCCGACGCCAACGATGAGGCTTGGGCGAAAGATTGTCCATTCGATCCCGCTCCGGCGGACGACACCCTCGCCGGCGTATTTCGTTTTCTGGTACTCGGCCCTGCCGTCGGGGTCCGCTCCAAGCGCTGAAATCTGAACAAACCGATCGGCGCTGTGCTGCGTGCAGGCCTTGGTCAAGAGTTCCGGCACACGCACATGCAGCGACTCGAACCGCTGGCCTTGCAGCTCACGGATCGCGCCGATGCAGTTGATGCACGCGTCGGCTCCCTCGACCAGACGCGATGCGGATTCGGCGGTGACGGTCTCAGCCTGGATCGGGGTCAGGCGGTCTCGACCCTCGATTTTGCCAAAGACCTCGGCGGCCTTGGATGTGTTGCGCACCAACGCCCGCACACCAAAGCCCCGACGAAGCAGCTCGGCCACGATGTGCCGCCCAACGAATCCGGTTGCCCCGGCGACCGCCACTGTCCGATTCTGCTCGCTCATCAATGCCCCGTTTCTGATACTGACTCCTGCCTTGAGCAACTTGCGAAATCAGGTTTCGGAGTGCCACGGCTGTGTCAGCCGTGTCTTCGGCCATAACAACCCACACGGCTGACACAGCCGTGGCACAAGATTTCGCAAGACGCTCTAAGCCCGCGTGCCATGATCGTAGCGGCAGGCGGCCCGCTCTTCAGCCTCACTACAATCGGCTCGTGGGACTCAAAGCCAGCCATATTCAGTTTGCCTACCACAAGGGCCACCCTGTGCTCCGGGATATCAGCTTCGAGGCCAACACTGGGCAGGTGGTTTCGCTCCTCGGGCCTAATGGTTCAGGCAAATCAACCTTGCTCCGGCTCATCGGCGGATTTGCCGCACCGGATTCGGGCAGCCTGACGATTGATGGCCTCGCCGCTCACAAGCTCTCGCACCACGACCGGGCGATGCGGGTCGGCTATGTCCCCCAGCAGCCGGCGTTGGCGTTCGCGTATGAGCTTGCCGACTACACCGCCTTTGGCAGGCACGCGCTAGGCAAAAAAGATGCTGCAAAGTACACCGCAGAGGCTCTGGATAGGCTGGATCTATCGCACCTTGCCAGCCGACCCGTCGGCGAGCTCAGCGTCGGCCAGCGCCAGCGGGCAGCCTTTGCACGGGCCTACTGCCAGTTGCTCGGCGACCGACCCACCGGCTGCACCCGCATCCTTTTGGCCGATGAGCCGTTGTCCGCATTGGACCCAAAGCACGCGCTTCTCGTGGCCGATGTGCTGGGCGAACTCGCCCAATCTGGCGTCCTCGTCGTCGCCGTTCTCCACGATCTGGCCCTTGCCTCTCGGCTTTCAGACCGCGTTGTCCTGCTCTCGGGTGAGGGAACCCTGCTCTCAGAGGGTCCGCCGGACGAGGTGCTGACAGATCGGTCCCTAGAAGCAGCGTTTGGGGTCGGGTTCAAAAGAATCGTCCAAGAAGACCGGCTCCTGGCGATCTTGCCCGAGCATCGGCGATAAACTGGGGATACATGTTCAACAACATAAACATACAGCTCATTATCTTCCTACTGGTTATCGTCGGCCCGATCATCGGCAAGGTCGGCGGTTGGATGGTTCAGCAGAAAAAGAAACGCGATGAGCAGCTCTACCAGCGCCACCGCGAAGAAGAAAGCTTCCGCACAGGCAGGGTCAGCGAGCCAGAACCCGCTGGCCCATCGCCCGAAGTGCTCGAGCAGATCATGATCGCCGAGCAACTCCGGCTCCAGCACGAAGAGATGCTCCGCCAACGAGCGGCGCAGGCAGATGCCAGAAGACGGGTAGCCCAGCAGCGAGCCGAAGCCGCCAGACAACGTCAAGGCGTGCCCCAGCCGGGCGTCCTCGTGCGAGACACCGCTGCGCCGCCCAAGCGCAAGCGCCCTGAGCAACCCAAGGCACCCGCGCAGAAAGCAGTCAAATGGGCCGCCCCGGCAGCACGAGCCGCCGGACCGAGTGCCGCGATCATCGGCACGATGGACAAAAACTCGCTGCGTCAGGCGATCATCATGAGCGAGGTTCTTGGGCCACCGGTTTCCATGCGGGAACCTACATACTAGAGCGTTTTCATTTCACGCGTAGCGCATCCCCGTGCCACTGACCTGTCCGCAGGTCAGTGTTTCTGTATCGAGGATGGCCAAGAGCACTGACCCGAAGACGAGTCAGTGGCACGAAATGCAGGAGTTCCAAACGCTACAGGTGTGATGCAACTGCTCTAGGCGGCGGCCTTGGCTTTGCGGAGCATCTCGATCTCGTGTGGTTCGCCGGCGATGATGAGCACATCGCCTTTGTTCAACTCTTGGTTCCCGCTTGGGCGGAGTTTGACCTCGCCGTCGTGGCTCCGCGATGCGATAAAGACGAGCCGGGGGTGTTTGGCGCCGAGCTTTGCGATGGTCGTGTTGTCGTGGTCAACAACAAACTCGACGAAGCTCAGCCCCTCGTCCGAGCCGTGCAGGCCCGGCATGAGGCTTGCGACCTGCGGGTGGAGGATCTGTTGGGCGATCCCGTCGCCGCCGTAGCACGCCGGGCTGAGCACCTCATCTGCCCCGGCTCTTTTGAGCTTGCAGATGGCAGATTCATCCTCGGCACGCGCGACAATCTTGACATCGGGCGCGAGCGCATGGGCCGTGAGGCAGATCATGGCGTTGACAGCGTCAGAAGATGTCACCGCTGCAACCGACGAAGCAGTGAGAAGCCCGGCATCGAGGAGCGTTTCATCGGAAGTCGCGTCGCCCGTGATTGCTACGGTCCCGTGGAGTCGGGCGTTCTGGATGAGGGTCTCGTTGTTGTCGATCACGACGACTGCGCACGCGACCAGCAGCGACCGAACAATGATCGGGTCCCACTGGGCAGGCAGAAACGGGTGTATCTTTGTTTTTATCGACACATACAGAGAATCGGATACCCGCGAGAACCAGTTGAGCCTGCACCCACTATTAGGGCGCAAATCAGCGTCCAAATAAGTTGGGACCCCAATAGAAAAGGGCAGCCCGGCATTGGGCTGCCCTTGTGGTTTGATTTAGCTGAGTGCTGGCTTTACTGAGGCAGCATCTGCGTCACGACCTTGGTGATCCGTTCCTGGATCAGCGGGAGCGATTCTTCTTCTGACATGTTCATCTGGTTGGCCCAAGATGAAAGCCGGATGCCGTGGGGGAAGTAGTTGCTCCGTGTGGTGATGTTGGCGTTTGAGCTGTTGCCCGTGCGGGTGCCGCCACCGTCGGACATTCGGCTGTTGCCAACGCCAGCGCCCGTGTTGGCGTTGGTGCTGTTGTCGGTGAACTTCTCGAACTCGATCTCGGTCTCGCTGTACTCTTCGAGCACGAAGTCGATGATCGCGGCCCATTCACGAGGTGTCGAAGCGTTGGAGATTCCAATACCAACAAGACCGCCCGCGCCAGCGCCAGCAGCTGCGCCGTAGGCCCAATTGTCGGTCTGGTCGGCGACAAGGGCACCCGTGCCGAGTCCGGTTGCTGCGCCGGCGATCCAGCCCATCTTGTTGGCGATGTTGCGGCCGCCCGAGTCCGGATCGWCCTCGCCGAAGAAGCGGAGGCTTGCGCGCAGGCGATATGTCGCTTGCGTCGGATCGGTGACTACTGTCCAGCCCTGAKCGMSYSSGGCTTGGCGCAGGTCGTTGGTCAGGTTGATATCAGACGCATCGCTGATGTTGCGAAACGAGAGGTACACGGTCCGCTTGTCCGGTGCCGGTGGTTCGAGCTGGGGTGGCGGCACAGTCCAGACCGTGCCGCTGCGGGGCTTGGCATATTTGTTGGCGGTGATTTTGCCGATGCCGCGCGAGACGGCTGTGCAGCCAATAGTCGATGTGACCAAGGCACCAAGGATACATGCGGCCAGAATACGCGATTTCATTGTCTGATCCTCCGAAAGGTATCGGCCCCGGTTTTTATCTGATCCCGAGGTCTGTTGGGTTTCTCATGCAGGGGAGGCAAGTATACCCATTTCTACGATTCTTATAGGGCGACATCGGGGTTTATCCGTATCTATTTCCAAGAACCTGACCGACAATTGTGCGTTCTTTGCCTACCACTCGGCGCACGATGCACCAGATCTGGTATAAGCTGTGCCCGGAGGATCACAATGTTGAAATCATGTCTAACTGGTGTCTTGGTCTTGGTTTGTGGGGCCGCGTCGTCGGCTCTTGCTGACCCGCCCCCGGGCTACTACGACTCGATCACCGGCACCGACGGGCCGACGCTCTCAACCCAACTCGGAACGCTTTTTAACAACGCCATCACCAGAAGCTACGGCGACGCCAGAGACTGGCTCCAAGATATCGAGGAAGATCCCAACAACCCAAACAACATCATCCTCGTCTATAACGGCGCTTCGGTGGTCTCGACTTGGGACGCCGGGGCAACATGGAACCGCGAGCACACTTGGCCAAGAAGCCTTGGCATCGGCAACGACGGCTCAGATTTTAGCGACCTCCACCAACTCCACCCATGCAACCCCTCAATTAATTCCTCGCGTAGCAACAAACAATTCGGCACACTCCCCGGACAGTGGGACCCGAACATGTTCGGCCAAGACTACCGAGGCCGGATGGCGCGCATGGCATTCTACATGAAAACGCGTTATTCTTATCTCAATATCCCGACGCTCGGCTCGCAGTCGCTGTTTATCGATTGGCACATCCAGAACATGCCGGGTGACCTTGAGAACCTCCGCAACGATGAGGTTTACCTCGCCCAGCAGAACCGAAATGCCTTTGCCGACCGCCCCGAGTGGGTCTGGGCGATCTTCGGCACGRGCCTGAGCGATGCGCAGATCATCATCGCCGGCGAGACTCCATCGACGGGCGCAACATCACAAACGATCGACCTTGGCACCGTGATCGGCGACATCGCTTCGCTGCCACCCGTCACTGTAAACCTCGATAAAACAGGTGCTGCGCCGACGACTTACAGCGTCGTTACCGCGGGAGATCTTGAGGCTGCCAGCCGTTACCAGTTCGGCTTTGAACGAAACTCTAGATCGGTCTCACATCAGGTTGTGCTGACGGGTGCTGGATTTGGGCCGTACTYGGGTACCGTGACCTTCAACAACACCGAAGTCACGACCGCCGGCGCGGSMMYYGSSGMCMCMGMCSSSGMMRATRYMGTSAYCGYSMTSRSSRCCWCSRYMGCTMMSWSYSTYSYWKMKSWMKRCAWCRCCATGCCCGTCTCGATCGTGACGCTCGACTTTGGCRCCGTCATGGTTGGGTCGAATCCAGCAACGATGACTTTCGATGTCTTCAACACAGCATCAGTTGGCATCTCGGCGGACCTCGATATCGATGGCGTGCTCATCACCGGGAGCACCGCCGCGTTTACAACGAACCTAATGCCGACGCCTGCAATCGCAGCGGGGACAGGTGTTCAGTTTGATCTTGATCTGGACACCACGCTTGCGGGCGTGTATGAG
>NVSP01000125.1 GCA_002732755.1 Phycisphaera sp. | reverse complement strand
TGCACTGCACTGCACTGCACTGCACTGTGCTGTGCTGTGCTGTGCTGTGCTGTGCTGTGCTGTGCTGTGCTGTGCTGTGCTGTGCTGTGCTGCACTGCACTGCAAGCCCAACTCGAACCGCGATGGCGATTTCCTCGAAACTCGTCACGCGTCCAGATCCCGCGTTATACACGCCCGGCTCCGGGTCAGATCGTTCGCCAAGTCCCGCTGCTGCCAGCGTAATCCCGACGATGTCGTGGACCGAGACCTGATCGCGCGCCTGTTCGCCGTGCTCAAAGAGCCTGGGCCTCTGGCCCGCAAGAACCTGCTGCGACAGTTGCAGCGCCATTGACGCCATCGCGCCCTTGTGCGTCTCGCCCGGCCCGAACACATTAAAGTACCGAAGCCCGACAACCCACGCCAGCGAAAGCCCCGCAGCCGTGCGCTCACGGTCCACTCTCGCGTGGGCCATCTCCATGAGCCACTTGCTGAATCCATACACATTGTTGGGCTTGCCAGCAGATGATTCAGGAAACGGATTCTTTGTTGCAGTCTCGGGCGGCGTGCCATAGGTCGCAGCGCTCGACGCGTACACCAGCGGCACCTCGCGTTCGATGCACGCGGCCATAATCTCGGGCCATGTCTCGCCCGCGTTCTCTTCGATCATCTCTGCTTCATCATCAATGGTCGTGTCCGTGATCGCGCCAAGATGAAAGACCGCTGCTGGCTCGTACCGATCCAGCACATCGGGCCAGAACACATCGCAGATACTCTGCCCGAGCACCTCGCCCCGGAACACATCACCGTTGCGGTCGCACGCCGAGACAAGGCTCTCAAACGACCCCGTGCGCATCGAATCGATGACAACGACAGGGGCACCGGGCATTCGCTTCTGAAGCTCGGCAACAAGATTTGCCCCGATGAACCCGCAGCCGCCCGTCACAATGTAGCTTGATCGATCGCGTGTCGTCATGCAGGAATCCTAGTCGCTCGGTCTTCCGAATCCGGGCAGCTCCGTGACTCTGTCTGGGCGGTCAACGCTGTCCCCAGTCCGATCCGGCTGGTGGTCATCGAGAACAATGCCCGGCCCCTCGCCACTGGTCCAGTACAAAATCGCGGTCCCGATGATGATGACAGCAGCAATCACATCCTTGCGGCGATGCGCCTTGGGCATGTTTACGCATCCTCGGTTTGCTCAGCCAAGAGCCTTGCCTTTTCAGTCCGATCGTGCTTTGCCGACCACACAAAGGGAGCCGCGACCGCAATCGAGGAGTATGTACCCACAAGCACACCCACCATAAGCGTAAACGAAAACGCCCGGACACCCTCGCCGCCGGCAATGTACAAGATGAACACAGCTGTCAGCGTTGTACCAGAGGTAATCACCGTTCGGCTGATCGTCTGGTTGATGGAAAGATTCACAATCTTCCGGCTCGCGTAATCGAGTTTGCCCCGGTTTTCGCGTATGCGGTCCATGATAATAATCGAGTCATTAAGCGAGTACCCGATGATGGTCAAGAGAGCCGCGATAAGCCCAAGATCAATTTTGAACGGCATGATGTTGAACTGTTGTGCAATCGCATTCGTTGCTTGGCTGTTGTACAGAATCTCGGCGAGCGCGATCAGGCCAATCGCCGTCAGCACATCGTGCATGAGCGCGAGAAGAGCCGCCATCGAGTAACGAACCGAGCCGAACCGAACCCAAATGTAGATCGTGATCAGCAGCAGGCTCAGCGCGACCGATGCGACTGCCTTACCCCGGAACGAACGCGCAACCGCCGCGTCAAACTTGTCAACACCAGCCAACGATTCCGATCGGCTCAACGCTTGCCGGACAAGATCCCACTCGCGTTCTGCGACTTCAGCGTCCCATCTGTCCTTGCTCTCAAACACACTCAGCCCGTCATCGAGCACTACCAGCGCCGCTGATGTCACTGCATCGGGCGTGCCATCCAGAACGATGATGTCCCATGACCGTGACAGCAAACTACTAAATTGCTGGTCGCGGCGCATGTACTCGATGCGCTCTTTTAGATCCTCTTGGCTCGCAGTTGGCGTGATGTTGTCAAGTACAATCGCCACACCGCCGTTGTAATCCGAGACGTCAGATGTGATGTCCGGGCGATCGATGATCTGGCCCAGCCGGTTCTCGATAATCGCGTAGACAGGGGCCAGACGGAGGTCGTCTATCTCCTGACCCGCAAAGCTAAGCTTGGGCTTAGTCGGCAGCACATCCGCAAACGACTCGTTGAGCAGAGCGCCGATCGTTTCCGAGTCCATCGCCAGTGTTTTAATTCTAAATGTCGAGGAAGTAATCCCATCGTCCGCTGGGTCAACCGGCAAGACCTGGGCGCTGCTGAGTTTCTGCGTATCCTCGTTGTCGCCAGCGGCAGCACCGATCGCCGCGACCTTTGCCGCCACATCGGGCCGCGTCATCGTGACCCGGTCCCCGTTCTCGGCAACTTTGAACCGCATCGTGATCGCTGTGCCGCCGCGGAACTCCGTGTCGAGCATCTCCGAGCCTTGCTTGATGATCATCCCGATCCCAAGCGAGACATAGCAGGTCGAGATCACGATAAAGATCACACGAAATTTGAGCCAATCAATCTTCGGCTCGAGCAGCTTCTCAATCACCGGCACCTTGGTGGGCAGCATCGGCATATTTTTGACTGCCATCTTTTCGGTGAGCAACCCAAAGATAAGCCTGCTAATGACAAGAGCACTAAACAGCGTCCCGATCACACCGATTCCAAGGGTGATCGCAAAGCCCTTGATCTCCTGCGTGCCGATGTTGGCAAGCACAAGACAGACGATCAGGTTGGTCACATTGCCGTCAACGATCGACGACAGAGCCTTGGAATACCCGAGCCGGATCGCTGGCCGAAGGTCAAGGCCCTTTCGGCGTTCTTCACGGATGCGCTCAAAGATAAGTACATTCGCATCGACCGCCATGCCAAATGTAAGAATGATGCCCGCGATGCCAGGCAGCGTCAGCGTGACATTGCCAAGAACAAGCATCCCCAGAATCAGAATGGCATTGCACAACAGCGCAACAACCGCGATGATGCCCGACATGAAGTAGTACATGATCATAAACGCACTGACGAGAATGAGCGCAATGACACCAGCACGCAACCCCGCGTCGAGGTTGTCCTGCCCGAGTTCCGGGCCGAGAGTCGATTGGCTGATCGGCTCGGGGCTGAGCGTTGCCGTCAGCGTGCCCGCGTTGAGTGTTTTGATAATCTGTGCTCGTTCCACCGCCGAGTCGATGCCCGTAATCTGGCCCTGCGATGAAATCTTCGATATCAGGTTTGGCGCGGTAAACACCTTGTTATCAAGCAGCACCGCCATCGGTTTGCCTGTGTTTTTCTCGGTCAATCTGCCCAGAAGCGTGCCACCGTTGACATCCATTCGGAACCCAACCGCGGGCCGCCCCTGCTGGTCAGCGGTCTCATACGCCCTTGCAACWCGCCAGTTGTTCTGTGAAGCGTTCTGGGTGAGTGACTGATCCGGCGTATCCCAGAGGAGCATGTAGAGCGTGGCATCGTATTCTTCAACCACAAAGTTGCGAGTACGGAAAAATTCCGCCGGAGTCGCAAGCATGAACTTCGCCTGCTGGATGCTGTCCACCCACGATGTGCGGTCCGCTAGCGGGAACCACAGCGCATCGCGGGTCGAGGCGAGCCGCGGGCCTTCCTCACGCAGGCGCTGACGCAGCGACTGCTCTTCGCCGTGATCGCTTACACCCGGAGCAATCCGAAACTCCAACACACCCGAGCCTTGCAAAATCCGAACGAGATCCGAAGGGTCATCGAGTGTGTTGCGGTCTTTGCGGTACGCGTCATACTGGGCAACAACCGCGTCGATTGTTGCATGATCGTCAGGGTGAGCTTCTTTGAGCGATTCGAGCGATTCCTCACGCTGGCTTGCGATCCGGAACGGCTCGTCCGAGTCGTCGTCATGCACGAACTTAGCTTCGTTTGGCCGGTCAAGCGCACTCTGGAGTTCGTCGGCGACAAGCACCGTCGAGAGCATCTCGTCGCGCACCATGTCGAGTTGGATGCTCGCCGCAGCGATTTCTGCRACGATGTTGTCAACCTCTTCTGGCGGCGCACCGCTCTGTATGGCGAGCCTGAGTCGTTCCGATGCCTCGCGCTCGGTAGCTAGAAACTCGACAGCCMSSSWMAYCASCMKCTSKMRYSMMTMRNTTGCYRCCSRMRMSSMYSYMRWGYWRKGSCTSCTGCTCCGCCCCTTCCATCGCCAACATCCGGTCAAAGTCCCGGCCCGTGACCTCTTTCACGCGGATGTCTTCAAGCATCTGGAGATACTCAGAACGCATCTTCTTGATCGTATCATTCGGCAGCGGCATCGTGATCTCTAACCGATCACGCCCTTGCGGCACGATCGAAAGATCCATCGTGCCCGACGGATCAATGCGGTCTTTGAGCACCGATATTGTGGTGTCCATCACCTCGTCAGCGTTCTGTGAAGGATCAATTTGGAGCTGATAGGTCAGGCTAAACCCACCACGCAGGTCCTTGCCTAAACGGATGGTTTCGCTGACAGGCCAGATGTACGCCGAGAGCAGCACAAGAAGGGCCGCGATCATGCACGAGTTTCGAACGAGGTGACGCATTGTRCTGTGTTTCCGTAGAGGTCTGGTTTACGAATCGATTGCCGAGTTGAGTTCTGGTTCGTGAGTGAGTTCTGAATCTTCATTGGAAGATGTCGAGCCAGCGGATCGGACTACCTGCTGAACCGCGCTCTTGGCAAAGGTGATCCTTGTGTTGTTGAAATCGTCAATCTTGATCACAACCTCGTCGTCACGAATCTCCGAAACCACACCGATGATGCCGCCGATGGTCTGCACCTTGTCGTGCTTGCCCATGGCACTGAGCATTGCTTGCTTCTTCTTGCGCTCGGCTCTCTGCGCCCGCCCGCTCATAAAGAGCATGAATATAAACATGCCACCAATGGCGACAATAAAGAAGAGGTTGCCCCCGCCAAAGCCGCCCGTTCCTTGTTGAGGCGCACCACCAACAGGTGCGCCCGCGGGTTGTCCTGTTGTTCCGGGCTGGGCGCTGCCACCGCCGGGCATCCCGGGGACGCCGGGTTGCCCGTCCTGCATCGAGAACATCGCCAAGGTTGCCGTATCAGACCAATCTGTCATGTGTTCCATTTCCCGTTCAACACCGGCCAAACCGGCTAGGTGGGCACCTACAGCCCAAGACGCCCACGAAGCTCATCCGAAAGCCCATCAACAGCGACAGGCCACCCGCTGGCGAACGAGAGCCAATCATCATCGCGGACGGCCCGGCGGATGTCCAACATCAACAGCTGAAAGTGCCTCACATTGTGCAGGCTCACCAGAATCGGCCCCAACATCTCCCCCGCATTGAACAGGTGCYGAATTGTCCCCCGGCTAAACCCTGTGCCATCGACCGTCATCAGCCCATGCCGAGCCGGATCGCACGCATGGCAGTCACACCCAGGCTCGATCACCGCAGTATCGCGGGTGAACTTGGCGTTCTTGAGCTTGATCTGCCCCGTCCGCGTAAACGCMYYMGCRYTSCGSCCGTTCCGMGTKGGSAGCACGCAATCGAACATRTCCACGCCGGCAAGCACCGCCGACAGGATGTCCCGCTCGTACCCCACGCCCATCAGATATCTAGGCTTGTCCTCGGGCAAAAGCGGAGCCGTGAACTGGACCACCCGGTCGATATCGTCCGCCGTCTCCCCCACCGCGACCCCGCCGATCGCGTAGCCGGGCAGGTCGATCGCCGCGATGTTCTCGGCAGACCACCGCCGTTCATCCAGATCCGTCCCCCCTTGGACAATCCCAAAGAGTGCCTGATCCCCCGGCCGCCGGTGTGCTTTCTTGCACCGCTCCAGCCAGCGGACGGTCCGCTCATTCGAGATACGCAGCCGAGCCGCGTGGTCGTACGCCTTGCCGCTTCTGGAGTCACGCTTGGTCGCAAGTTTGAGCCGGGTCTGATTCGTCGGCCCAGCATCTGGATCAACCGAAGGCGGGCAGTCATCAAACGCCATGATGATGTCCGCGCCAAGTTTGTTCTGGATGTCGATCGCCTCATCCGGCCCCATGCGGATCATTTCGCCGTTGAGGATCGACTTGAATGTCACCCCATCATCGTCGATCGCGTTGATGTCCGCCATCGAGTATGCCTGATAGCCGCCCGAGTCGGTCAGGATCGGGCCGTTCCACCCCATCATCGTGTGCAGCCCGCCGAGGCTCTCGACCACATCCGGCCCGGGTCGCAAGAGCAGGTGGTATGTGTTGCCAAGGAGCACCTCTACCCCGGCTTGCCTGAGCATGCCGGGGTAGAGCCCCTTGACCGTTCCCTTGGTGCCCACCGTCATAAACGCCGGCGTGGCGAACTCGCCGTGAGGCGTGGTCGCAACCCCGACGCGCGCATTCGTCTTTGGACAACGATGTGTAATCTCAAATGTCAGTGCAGATCCCACGCGGTTCCTCACGGCTCTCTGGAGCTTCGCTCAAGGATCTTCTTCTCACGCGAGGTCAGGCTGTGCATGCCCTCGCGGTTGATCTTGTCGAGCACCGCATTCGCCTGTTTCTGCAACTTGCCGCTGGAACCGGGTCGGCCCTGCCTAGGTCGTGGGTGCCTGCCGCCAGCAGCCGCTGGTGCCGGCCCGATCCCAAAGTCTAAAAACCCTCGCAGCAGGTGGATGTTGCGGATGAAGTAGAACCCCGCGATCGCGCCGCCGATGTGCGCTGCATCCCCGCCCGCGTTGTGACCGCCTCGGATCAGGTTGTACGCCGCGATGGCGACATAGCCGTACGCCATCCACTTGAGCTTGAGCGGAACTGGAAGAAACAGCAGATAGACCCGCTGATCGGGCTGGATTTTCGCGCACGCGATGATGACACCAAACACCCCAGCCGATGCGCCGATCAGTGGCGTATTCACCGCCGTYAACGCCAGATTCCCCGGCAAAGGCACGCCCAGCGCCGCCATCGCCACAAAGATCAGATAGAGCAGCCCGCCGCTGATGCCGCAGATCAGGTAGAACGACAGGAACCGCTTTCTCCCGAGGTACTGCTCGACCATGCTGCCGAACATAAAGAGGCCAAACATGTTGAAGAAAAGGTGCGAGAGGTTCGCATGCAAAAACTGATATGTGATGACCCGCCAGACCTCATAGTGCATAAACCCCTTGAGCAACGAGAAGTGCCCAAGCCCGTTGAACAGATACCATGCCCGATACTGCTCGTAGCCGATCTGCGTGCCCGTTTGGGGATCGACAATCGGCTTGGTCCATGTAGAACCAACCCGGTTTGGGCTTGGGTTGTCTCGATCAACAATCACCGCGCGGTCAAGCTGCTCTTTCGTTGTAGTCTCAAGAACCTTGACGCTGTCGCGGAGTTCAACGGGAGGTAAGAGCCGGTCAATGGCGAACACCGCGACATTGATAATAATTAGCCACGAGATGACAGACAAACCCTTGAGCCTGAACTGGGGCATGCCGCCGTGTCCGCCTCGGTCGTTGCCGCGGTAGTAGTCTCTGTCTGCAATACCCATCAGGTCATTTCGTCCTTGCTCGCCTGCGCGCTCCGAGCAGGGTTCTAGGAGTCGCTGCCGGTTGAGCTTGCCTTGCTCAGCTTCTTTTTCTCACGCCGCGTCAGGCTTTGGATGCCGTGCTTGGAGATCTTATCAAGGATCCGATCAATCTCTTGGAAGTCAACCTCCGGCGTTTGCGGTTTCCCCCCGCTTGCGGCTGCATCAAACGGCATCGACCAATCTGGACCCGCTGCCTCAAGAAACCGCTGCTTGCGCTGCTCGGTGAAACACACAAAGCCGCCAAACAAGGCGATCGCAA
>NVSP01000124.1 GCA_002732755.1 Phycisphaera sp. | reverse complement strand
GCCGAAGACGGACAAGCCGTGGCACCCGCTGTGCTCTTATTTACACATTCCGTTCAACGCTCGACACCCGGCGTTTGAGTTCGTCGAGTTCCGGGGTGCTCCTGCTTTTGCCGAACTTGGAAGCGAACGCCCCGCCGCCGGTGCCCGCCCCGATGACCGCCAAGAGCGCCACGAGCTGGGCCGTCGAGAGCTTGTTCTGAAGTTCTTTGATCTGCTCGCCCGTCATGCCGTGGGCGAGCAGTTGCGTCTTGATGCGCGCGTCGATTGTGCTTGTCTGCGCTTCAACCGCGATGAGCCGGTTGTCCTGATCGCGGACGCCTTGACCGATGCTGGCGATCGCCTCGCCGATCACCCCGCCGAGCGGACCGGTGATGCCGCCGAGGTAGACCTCTACACCGCGCAGCGCATCGGCGGCGATGGTTTGCGCACTCGTCGCCTGTGCCGCGATCTCTTTGGCCCGCTCCTGCACCGATTCGTTCTCGGTGCGCAGCGCTGCGATCTCCACTGAAAGCGATTGCGCACTCCCGGCGATAATCTCGCTGTGCTGGTCCGCGAGCGATTCGCTCAACCGGTTGTCGTTGGCGATGATGTTCTCTTGCGCCTGCCACAGGTCGCGCTGGCTGGCGCAACCGGTACAGAGAACGGACAGAAAGACGATAACTGCTGACTTCATAAAAAACCCTCCACTGGTGTATGGAAGGATTGAATCACACGATCGGTCGTGTGTCGGCGTTGTTTAGGCGCATCTCCGTGATTGTGCGCACGATGGCTGTTGTTGCGCCGTCAATGGCGCACAAACCGGTCACTCGTGCTTGTACACCGCGCCCGCCTTCATCACGAAAGTCACATGCTGAAGCTGCGCGACATCTTCAATCGGGTCGCCATCAACAGCGATGATGTCAGCGACGAACCCGACCTTGATCTGGCCAACGGTTTCAGCGATGCCCAGCAGATCCGCGGCGTTGATCGTCGCGGATTTGATCGCCTCGGCTGCGGGCATCCCCGCCTCTGTCATATAGACAAACTCGAGCGCGTTGGTCCCGTGCGCGCCGACGCCGACATCGGTCCCGAACGCGATCTTGACACCCGCGGCGTAGGCCCTCCCGAACGCGCCCTGGATCACCGGACCGACCGCCTTTGCTTTGGCCTGGATCGCCGGGTTGAACCACGCGGGGTCCTCGGCTTTCTCGGCGACAAACTTGCCCGCGTGAATCGTCGGCACTAGGTATGCTCCGGTTTCAAGAAAAAGATCGATACTCGATTCATCGAGGTATGTGCCGTGCTCGATCGAATCGACCCCCGCGCGCAACGCCGCGTTGATGCCGTTGGTCCCGTGGGCGTGACACGCGACCTTGCGACCCATCATGTGCGCGGTCTGGACAACCGCTTCGATCTCGTCATCGAACATTTGCTGCTCGACACCCGCCGCGGTGTTGCTCAGGACGCCCCCGGTGGATGTGATTTTGATGAGGTCGGACCCGCGCTTGACGCGTTCGCGGACAGCGTTGCGCATCGCGTCGGCGCCGTTGGCGATGCCGCCGGTTGGGGTGAGCGCCGGCGAGAGCGCCGGGTTGATGCCGTTGGTCGGGTCGCCGTGCCCGCCGGTGACGCTCACGGTTTTGCCAGCCGCCAGAATCCGCGGCCCGGGGATCGCGCCCTGTGCGATCCGGTCCCGAAGCGCATAGATCGCGGCCCCGCCCGAGCCGACATTGCGCACGGTGGTAAAGCCCGCCAGGAGTGTGATCTCGGCAAAGCGTGTGCCGTCGATCGCTTCGTGCGTCTGKTCCTCGGTGAGCGCCCGGCGCAAACGCATCTGCATCGGTGGCAGCTCAAAGGTCAGATGCGTGTGGCAATCGATCAGGCCGGGGAGCACAAACTTGTCCATCAGGTCGATGTGCGTGTTTGGCTCGTGGCCCGGCGCTGCGTCGATGAAAACATAACCATCGAAAACATGGGTAATAATGCCGTCTTCGATCACAACAGAACACTCTGTGCGGGGCGGCTTGCCCGGCTCGTCGAGGAGTTGGCCGCAATGCAGGATGGTCGCGCCCGTCTGGGCGGATGCGCCAAGAGTGAACGAGCAAAAGAGCGCGGCGAGAAAACGAGTCAGCATGATCGACCTCCGGTTCGGCGTGCATGCTACACGCTACCGGCGGGGCCAAGAAATACGACCAAGGCGTGTCGTGGCCCATCGCCAGAACCAAGATGCCTCCTTGACGGGGCTATCGCCGGAGGGGGAGTCGTCTATACTTGTTGACACAGATGCCTAACTTGCAGGATGAAATCGGGAAGAAGCAGCCTTTTGACCTCCCAGAGGAAGAGGCGTATCTCAATGTGCGCCGATCGGCTGCGACGCTCGAATCGTTTTTTGGCAGACTTTTCCGAAAGGCGGGCCTGAGCGAAGCAACCTACAACGTGCTCCGGATTCTCCGGGCCGCCGGTGACGATGGCCGGTGCTGGGGCGAGATCAGGCAGGATCTCGTCGTACCCGTGCCCGATGTGACCCGGCTTATCGATCGGCTCGAAAAAACCGGCCTCTGCGAGCGACAACGCAGCGTGACCGACCGCAGAAAGGTCTTCATCACGATCACCCCCAAGGGAAAGGATGTGGTCGATCGCCTCGACGAACCGGTGCGAGGGATGCTGCGGGGCAGGCTAGGGCACATGAACGAAGGCGACCTCCGCAAACTCAGCTCGCTTCTCGAACAAATCAGAGACCAAGACACCTAGATCCAGATCTTGACGAGCCCCTTCCGTAAGGAAGGGAGCCAAGATCATAAATGGAACAATGACAATACGTNAGAGCAAAACTGCCCAATATACTTGTTGAAACACTCAATTTGTTGTTGAAACATCTATTGGCGTCAAAGGTCGCTATTCAGCTCTCAATCGACACGAGCACGCCGGCGGCTTCGACCGAGGCAAGCTCGATGGCGAGTTGGATCGGGGCCCGGCCCGCGGCATCGGTGAACCGTGGGTCCGCGCCAGCAGCGAGCAGCGTTTCGATGAGCCGGGGGTCATCGACCCGAACCGCTGCGTGCAGCGGGGTTTCCAACGCGCTGTTGCAAGCGACGGTGTTTGGGTCCGCCGCGAACTCGCAGAGCACCCCCAATGCGTCATAGGCGTGGGCGTAGCAGGCAAGGTGTATCGCTGCCCAGCCCTCGGCGTTGCAGATATCGATCCGATCTGATGCGGATACGGCTATCCGGTGAAGTTCCGATGCCATGTCCAAGGCCGCCGATTCCCAGAGGTCGGGGCGATAGCCCGCAGCGACAAGCCGACGCGCGAGCCTTGGGTGTCCGGTCGAGAGCGCCAGCATGACGGGGCTTTCGCCGATGCGGTCGGCTGCATCGCCCTCAAAGCCATCGGGGCCTTGGAGTGCGATGAGTCGGTTGGCCTCTGAGACATCGCCATCGGTGATGGCTTTGCAGATCGAGGCGAGAGATTGGAACCGGCGAACGGATTGGTCCATCGTTATACACATTCCATGTCCCCACATGCGTCTTGGTATACGCGGGCGGTTCGTTGTGAGTTGCAGGGTCACAAACTCAAATGTGTAGCGATTGTCGTTAGGACCGAGAACCCGGGTTCTCATCGGGCTTCTGGGTGCTCGCCCGGCTCTTGGTTCGCTGAATCGACCCCGCTCTTTGGATGGATTCTGGGCCGAACCGTTTGGCGATTTCGTCAGATGCCTTGTCGATTCCTGATAGTTTCTTGCGCTCGGAGCCGCCAAAGAGCTGCATCTGCGTGTCGGAGTCGCCGGTGAGTTGGCTCGCCGACACACCGATGAGCCGGACCGGCCGAAACGATGTGCGCGACCAACTCTCAAAGATATGCAGGGCGGCTTTCCATATGTCTTCGGTGCGATCGGTTTCTGTTTCGAGCGTGTGCGCACGCGTGATCGTCTCAAAGTCGCCAAAGCGGATCTTCAGCGTGATGGTGCGCGCAGCGCGTTCTTTGGTGCGCAAGCGGCGCGCCACCTGCTCGACCTGGCCTAAGAGCACCGCGCGAATCTGGTCGAGATCGGTCAGATCATTCTCAAAAGTCTGCTCGTGGCCGACACTCTTTGCGGTGCGGTCTGGCACAACGGGTCGGTCGTCGATGCCCGCGGCGAGCCGCTTTGCGTGCGGCCCAAACGACCCGAGTCGCGCCTTGATCAGTTCATCCGGCGCGTTTCGCAATTGACCGATCGTGTGAATCCCAAGCCGGGCGTAACGCTCTTTGGATGCTTTGCCAACACCAAAGATCGCGGTGACGGGCATGGGATCGAGCGTTTCGTGAATAGTCTCGGGCGTGATGACCGCAAGCCCGTCGGGCTTGTTGATCTCGCTTGCCAGCTTGGCGAGGAACTTGTTCGGCGCAACACCGACGGAGATGGTCAGCCCCGTGGTCTGGTGCACGCGCGTGCGGATGGACCGCGCGATATCGATCGGCTGGCCGAGCAAACGGATAGAGCCGGTAACATCGAGAAACGCTTCATCAATAGACAACGGCTCAACGATCGGTGTGACGGACTCGAAAATCTCGAAGACTTGCTTGCTGAGTTCGCGGTATCGCGAGCCGTGGCCGCAGACGACGATCGCCTGCGGACAGAGTCGCAGCGCCACAGCGGTCGGCATCGCGCTGTGGCAGCCAAACGCGCGTGCTTCATACGACGCGGCGGCGACAACCGCGCGCTTGCCAGTTCCCCCAACCAGCACGGGCTTACCACGCAGGTCCGGGTTATCGAGTTGCTCGACGGATGTGAAGAATGCGTCGAGGTCGGCGTGGAGGATGGAGCGTGACATCGCCGAATTGTTGGCACCACGCGAACCCGACGACCAGCAAGCCGTAATATTGCCATGCGATGTCTCCTAATCAGCGTGCTTGGCTTGCGACACCGGCCGCTGATAACGGCGCAGATATGGATGGTCGCAACGTATTTCATCATCGGATTTCTCGGGGCATATGCGATTGGCGTTCGACCACAGGGGATTCTGGTCTGGTCGGAAGGAAGCCTTTTACACACTACCCCGCCCGGCGACATGCCGCTGTTCGTTGAAATAGGGCCACACAAGGGGCTTATTTACTTTGCCCAACTCAGAGAGATCGGTATTCAGGTTTCACCTGATGGCTGGTATTCCTTACTGCCATCTGATGCCGCATCAAGGCCGTCTTGGCTCGGCCAGCATGATTCAACAGTTGTTCCTAGCGAGATACACACACCCGAGCATCCCTATCTTGGAGATACCGAGATTTACCTAATCTCTGTAGTCGATCGCCACACTCAATCGACCAGTACCTTTGTAGATAACAAGTACATGTTCCTTCACGGCCAAAAATACCGTGTACAGCAAGAACTTAGAGACGGCTTAGTTCGACCACTCAAGGCCTGGATTGTCCCAGACTCCATGCCCCTGGCAATGAGCATCCTGCTTTACCCGGTACTCTGTCTGATAGTCTCCGTCATCCCAATGATCATCATGGGATTTAGTGGATACATACTTAGTTATCGATGCACGCCTAATTTTATTATAAGATCATGATTCGGCCACTCACCGGTCAAACATCGGGTTGTCGTCGTCGGGGTGCGGCTCGCCGGGCTGTGAATCGCCGAGCTTATCCTCCATCTGTGAGCTGTTGAGCGTTTCGTTGATGCGGTTGTGCAGCTCGCCTTCTGGTATATTCATTCCATCTGCCATATCGGATACAAGTTTCATGTACGCAAGCCGTAGGCCCGCAAGGACCGCGATCGAGTCGTCGGTGCCTTCTTTACCCAGGCGTTGGCTGCCCGTAATCTCGACGGCTGTCCCGAGGGACTCGGCGGCCTGCGCGGACCACGCGGACCACGGGTCGGCTTGCTCGCGCATGCTCAGCGGCAACTCGTCTGGCCTGCCAAGGCGTGCGCCAAAGACAATCGCCGGGCTATGTCTCTCACAGGCGGCTCGGATGGATCGTTGAAAGTCGCTCATACCAAAGCGTAGGGGCGCCGGTTGCGCCGCCGCCGCTGGGTGTTACCGCGAGAATCTGGGCGTATGCGTGATATTTTTGGCCGCGGCGGTCGCGGATGGATCGATGAGCTGCGCCGGGTCGGCGGGGATGATGACGCGGAGCGTTGCCCCGCCGCCAGCGGTTTCGTGCGCGGCGATGCTCCCCTGGTGGTCCTCGATAATCCGCTTGGTCACCGCAAGCCCAAGGCCCGTGCCCCGCATGCCTTTGGTCGAGTTGAACGGCTCAAAGACCCACTCGCGCCGGTCCTTTGGGATGCCCGGCCCGTTGTCGATGATCGAGATCTCGACCTCCGCGCCGCTCGTGCCGGACATCTTTGGCTTTGGTTTGCCGTCGGGGCCGGGCGCACCCTTTGGGTGGTAGTCAACGCGCACGGTCACGACACCCGTCTTGGGCTCGACCGCTTCGACCGCGTTTGCCATCAGGTTCATCATCGCCTGGTGAATCAGGTTCGGGTCGATCGGAATAGGCGGAATATCAGAATCTACATCAACAATGAGCGGCACCTGCCTTGTTCTGCATAGCCCCTCAAGAAGCTCTGAGCATTCTTCAAGCAGCGGGCCGAGCTTGGTCAGCTCGATCTCGATGTTCTGCTGGCGGCTAAAGGCGAGCATGTTGAGCGTGAGGCTCATGATGCGGTCGATGTTTCTCTTGAGAATCCCCCAGCCGCCTTTGGCGATTTTGAGGTCGTCTTTTTTAAGCCCCATCTCGACGACATCCGCCCCGCCACGGATGCCCTGGAGGATGTTTTTGATCGAGTGCGAAAGGCTGGCGACGGTTTCGCCGATGACCGCCAGGCGTTCGGTGTGGAGCTGTTCGCCGACGAGTTCAAGGTTCGCCATCGCAAGGCCCGTCTGCTGCCCCACCGCGCTAAGCAGCGCGAGCTGGTCGGCTGTGAAGGTGTAGTTGACGATCGAGCTGTCGATGTAAATCGCGCCAAAGACGCGGTCGCGGAAGAGAATCGGGCAGCACATGGCGCTTCGGATGCCGAGGCGCTGGATCGAATCACCCGACTTGAACCGCGGGTCCGCCATCGCGTTGGAGCTGAGCACCGCCTCGCGTTTGATCATCGCATGTTGTAAAATTGTCTGCGACAACTGAATCTTTGCCGCCTCGGCGTCCTTGGGCGGGGTCATGTACTTGACGACCGTTGGCCTTGGTGAGTGGTACTTGTCCGGCGCGATCAGGATCACTCCGCGTTCGGGCTCGAACTGATCGAAGACAAGCTCCAGGATCGCCGCCAGCAGCTCTTGCTGGTCGATCGAATCGGTCGCAATCTCGCTCGCTTTCATCAGCAAACGCAGGTGCTCGTTTGCCGCCATGCGAGGCTCAGGCACCGCCATCAGGACCGAGTCATCGTTGCTGGCGAGCGTGCGCTCGATCTCGGCGTCGATCGCATCTGGCGCGAGGATCTCAACGATGTCGGTCTCGGGGTTTGACTGCACGCCGCCGAAGGCGAAGACGGTCGAGCCGGCGCGGACCTCATCGCCGATCTTGAGCCGGGTGCGCGCACTGATGCGGATGCCGTTGACGTAGGTGCCGTTGTGGGATTTGAGATCGCGGATGAACCAGTGCCCGCCATCGGGCGTCAGCTCGGCGTGGCGTCGGCTGACCGTGTAGTCGGTAATCCGCAGCGCCTCCGACGACCTCCCGATGAGCTGCGGCTCATTCGGCGGGATGTTGAAAGCTTTGCCTTTGTCTGGGCCTTGGACGATGGTGAGCAGGAGCATGGGGGTAGTTTAGGGCGGAACCTGCTACAGTTGATATTGGCTAGTTTTAGGTAACAGATTTCACGCCACATTCGGGGCACGCCGCGTTCTCAGCTAGCCCCGCAAGGTCATACCCGCAAGACTGGCACACACGATCCGGAAAGACTTTTTTGCGCTCTAGGATGGCCCAGAGAATCAGCGAGCCCATTGTGCATAAATCGAAGGCAAGCGAGAACCATGTATATACCCCACCGCCAATTGCATCGAGTATGACTACTGAATAT
>NVSP01000123.1 GCA_002732755.1 Phycisphaera sp. | reverse complement strand
ATCGAAAGCCCGATCCCGTTCCCCCACGACCATCGCCCCCACCGCAATGACCTGCCCACCTCGCCCGTGCGCAACCGCCGAACCGAAGTCGCGCCGGGGCTTTTCGTCTTTCTTGTGCCGGGCCACACTTGGGGTCAGCAGGCGATCATGTTCGAGGACGCAGAGGGCCGGACGATGGTCTTTACGCCCGATGTCATGCCCACCTCGCACCACCTCGGAGCCGCCTACAGCCTCGGGTACGATGTCGAGCCCTACACGAGCATGCTCAGCAAACGCTGGTTCCTGACCGAGGCCGCCGACGCCGGCTGGCACCTTGTTCTCGACCACGAGCCGGGCGATGCGGTCTACAAGGTCCACAGGAGTGATCGGGGCTGGTTCAATCTGGAATCCACGGGCCTGACAGGCTGCAACTGGTGAGCAAGCTACCATTGCCAAGCCGTGAGTGACCAACTTGTGACATCCGAG
Organism: Phycisphaera sp.; assembly: GCA_002732755.1. Lineage (GTDB taxonomy): Bacteria > Planctomycetota > Phycisphaerae > Phycisphaerales > UBA1924. The sequence continues at coordinate 7,547 of NVSP01000123.1, read as the reverse complement.
AAAGAGRCCGCTCAGGCGACCAGCCGAAGCAGGCCCCGGCGCGCCTCGGGCGGCCCGATCAAGGCCGGCGAAGCAGTCCCCGTCAAACGGACACTCGTTGACCGCATCGAAGGCTTCATCAGCAAGCTCAGCACACGCAACAATTTTTGGCACCGCGTCTGCTCGCTCATCTGGCTGCCCTACGCCTTCCGCAGCGGCATCAGCATGAAACGCATCGACGACAGCACCTTCCAAGCTGTCCTGCCCTTCCGCAAGATCAACAAGAACTGGTACAACGCGATGGCCGGGGCCGCCCTGCTTGGCAACTCCGAGATCGCAGGCGGGATGTATGTCTTCGGGTTCTGCGGCGGGGACTACACCGTCGTTTGCAAAAACCTCGAGTACCGTTTCCTCCGCCCGTGCCTCGGCCCCGCGATCTACAAAATCCGCCCCAAGACCGATATCAAACCGCTGGTCGAGAAGATGGAAGAGTTCGACGCGACGATCCAACTCGACATCTACCAAGCCATTCCGCTACCAGGCAAGAAAGATGCGCCGGTAGAAGAAACTGTCGATGGCAAACCCAAGAAAGAAAAACGCGTCGGCCGCGCCATCGCCATCTTCCACGCAACACCAAAGCTCCACCAAAAGAGCCGCGGCCGCTTGCCGTAATCAAAGCAATCTACACCCTCACTACACCCCGACCTCCTTATGGGCTGTCTTCTTTTTTTTGCCACAAAGATCGTTTGACGGCTCGGCTGTCACTATTCTGCAAGCCAGTTCTGGGCGATAGTCGTGGTGCCCACCACAAATTTACCAGTCATTGAAACCGGTCGGGTACGTCCACGCGTTGTCGATGCCCATACCGCTATAGCGAGATTCATTCATCTGGTAGTGCATGTTGGATATAGAATTCATATATTCCCAGAGCGGCTTGAGCCCGACCGATGAACGCCGGGCATCCACGCCACCCGGATCCTCAAGCCGCTTGGGCATCGCTCGCCCGGTCTCAAGGTCATACTCAACCTGTGTCCCATAGAGCTGTGATCGCCCGGTATTGACCCGTACACGATCGGTGAGATACGCAAGATCGTCGCCGTCCGCATTCCCATCTCGGACTTCCAGCTTCATCGCTTCGGCTACGCGTTCTTGAAACTCCGGATCCGAATCTGCATGCTGCACCAGCAACCAGAACGCATGGGACGCTTCTTTTCCGACCAAATCCGCACCTGGGTATCCAACCTGCTCAAAGATCGCCTCGCAACGCTCGCCTTGCTCGTCCAGCAGGCGTCGCTTTCGCTCGAAAAACTCGGCCTCCCGGGCACCGGATGCACCATCCACGACCATCTGTTGTAGAGATTGATCGAGGTCTCTCATAGAGATCAACWCATCAGCTAGGCCCTGATCAATCTTCCCAATGGTGCCGACCGAGCCGCAACCGCTCAACACCGCAGCCCAAAACAAACAGCACAACATTCCGATCGTCATTCGCATGCTCTTTCCCTTCATGATGCCATACCGAACATGGCTCTTATCCGGATGCGCCTCACAGCATACCCCGTCCATCCGAAACTATTTTCCACCAGACGAATCATCTCAAAGACTATGTTTTGCTTGAGCAAATTTGTACCACGGCTGTGTCAGCCGTGGTACATCACCTTGACATTTCATGCGCACAAAAAAGACCGAAGGACCACGGCCCTCCTCCAAGCCATGGTCCCTCGGCGTTTAAAGTTGACGCCCTTTATCGTCGGCGTCGAACGAGTGCCATCGCACCACACGCWAGAAGCGCTGCCCCCCCAGGAGGCGATGGAATAACCTGATCCAGATAGCTGGTCAGATTGTTGAGTGAAATTTCAGTCGCACGCTCGGCTGCCTCAAGCGTCGTGTCGATCCYGACATGGATATGCCCCGCCGCGAATGTGCGAAACTCTGCGGCGGCGGTGTCGTTGTTGATCTTGTGCATCAAGCCGTGCAGCCCGATGAACTCAGACAAAAACCGTCCCCCACCGTTGTTGTCGATGAAYGCATCMACACCGAAATCCTCGTCGTTGATATCCGCCATGATCGCATCCATCGGGAGCGAGCTGTCGTACCACTGCGTCGGCATCAATGTCTGGAAGATCGGCATGWCTTTGGTGGGCTTGCGGTCACCGTCATAGTCGTTGAACCACCGCCGGCGCTCGTGCATCTGGAGCCGGCCTTCGAGTTCCCAGTTGCTCCCCGCTCCGCCTCGGCTAAAGGTCATGATCGCTGCGGGATTAATCTCGGGCAGGATCCTCGCCCAGTCGGCGGAGGTGTCCTGATAGTCAACCTCAARGTCGCCCTCGCCCTKGCCCCAGTTTGGGCCGCTCTGCCCCGGAAACTCCGGGAAGAACGAATAGACGTTGTAGCCCGAGTTGTTCCAGTTCTCGCCGATCCAGCCGCCGGGGTTCTGGGTCGCGTTCGTGCTAAAGCCTCGGAGCATGTTGTTGGTCTGAGGCCAGTAGCCAGTCAAGAGAATGTTCTTGGTGTAGTTCTGCTGAGCCATCGCGCCCTGAGCAATCAGTGCAACGAAAACCGAACCGATCAATGGTTTCGTAAACCCCAAGTGGCACTCCTTTTAGACTCAAGCGAGACACAATTGGCCAGCCGATCCGCCAAGCCTTCCCCAAGATACCACATTTCTGTGCCAATGCCAGACTTTCGTCGCAAGACCTGCCCCGCCCCTAGACTCAGGACCGATGAAACCCACCTCCGAACGCTCCCTCGGGCCCGCTGGCTGGGCCGTCTATCTCGGCTGCTCCTGGACCTGGTGCATCGGGATGTTCCTGCCAGCCCTCCTGATCCGAGACCTCGGCTTCTGGGGCTTCGTCGTCTTCGCGGTCCCAAACGTCGTCGGAGCCGGCGCGATGGGCTGGGTGCTCAGGTCGCCGGAGACGAGCAGGAAACTGGTTGAGGATCACAAAGCCGCGGCGGTGATGTTCTCGCGGGTGACATTGCTGTTCCACTACTTCTGGATTGCTTGGCTTGTGTCTTGGGCAATAGATACTCTTTCTCTACCATTTTGGAACTKGYTCGGAATAGYCGTGGYTTCAMTTGGARCTWWCSYTRTCKTCTRCGMAACCATRCGTAMYCGTGGYACACATATCTCRGCATTTATCATCTGGTTCATWTCTGCGGGCCTACTCGTTTCCATCGCATTCACCGACGGCATTGAGCCATCCGCTGCTGAATTTTTACGACAACGACCATTCAACCTCGATGTGCTCTGGCTTCTACCTGCAAGCGTATTTGGATTTATGTTCTGCCCGTACCTCGATCTCACATTCCATCGAGCACGCCAAGCATGTGAGAAACCAAGCAGCTCTAGGTTCGCATTCGGCATGGGATTTGGAGTCTTCTTCTTCTCAATGATCATCCTGACCGTGCTCTACGCCGGACCTATTGCCGTGCTCACGGATAGAGATTCTGACGCTGGTATAAAAATCGCAACCTGGTTGGCAGTGCTGCTAGCTGTGCATCTTGGGCTACAAGCACTGTTCACCACGCAAGTCCACGAAACAGAAGTGCATAAGGAACGAGCCCCAACCGATGGCCCCTACGGCTGGTTCAGCGTATTCGCCGCCTTTGCCGTTGTCTTCGGCATGGTGTCAGGCCAATCTCCAAATTCCCCTTGGCTCATTGTCGAAGCACTCAACATGACCGGCGGCGAAATCGCCTACCGCCTCTTCCTCACCTTCTACGCGCTCATCTTCCCCACCTATGTCTGGCTCAACATCTTCGATGTCCGCAAACGCTCGCTCCGCCGGCGCACAACCCGGAGCATGCGCGTGACGATCGCAGCGATTGTGCTCGCCTCGCCGTTCTTCTTCATGGGCTTTATCATGTTCCAAGAGATCTACATCCTGCCCGGCATGGCGATCGTCCTGCTGGCCAAGCTCTTTACGGGCCGCGATGACAAGCCATCGCCCATCGCGCAGCCTGCCTGACCAAGTCTGGCTCACCCTCATCGCTGGCGATCTCTGCGAGCCGATCGCGCAACTCCGGCAAATCCCGCTCACGCATCGCATTGCCCGCAGCGATCGCCGCGTTGCGCCGAAACTGGTCCAGCTTGATCCGCTTGAGCGCATTGTCCCGCAGCGATTCTTGCCGAACCTTTGCATCCCAGTTGAGAACCCCAAGCAGATCAAACCCGGTGCGCTTCGGCGAATACGCCGGGTTGCTCTCCTGTTCGTCGGCGTTTGGCCTCTGGGAATTGTGCGGGCACACTTCCTGACAGATATCGCACCCGCCAACCCAGTCCTGCATCTTGCCCGCGAGGCTTTCATCTATTCCTGGTCGGTGCTCGATCGTCAAGTAGCTAATGCACTTGCTCCCATCAACCGAGTACGGCGTGATCGCATCCGTCGGGCACGCATCAATACACCGCGTGCATGTGCCACAATGATCCTCGTGAACAACTTGCCCGCTTGGTGCATCGAGTTTCATCGTCGTAAGAAAACCACCCAGCAGCATCCACGAACCGAGCCTTGGATGAATAATCAGCGTGTGCTTGGCGACCCAGCCAAGGCCCGCGCGAGCCGCAAACTCGCGCTCGTTGATCGGCACCGTATCAACAAACGCCCGGAACGCTTCCCCCGGCCAGCGTTCTTTGCACGCATCACAAACCTTGTGCAGCCGAGCCTTCATCTCTTTGTGGTAGYCCCGCCCCCGCGCRTACCGTGCGACCCGCCCAAAGCCGGGCGATGCCTCATCCGCCGACCCATCGCGCACCGCGTACAGATCCGCGACCATCACGGCCGACTGCGCACCATCTAAAACCTTATTCGGATCGAGCCAAGCGTCGGCGTTGTCGGCGAGGTACGACATCTCGCCGTGCTTGCCCAACGCGAGCCAGTCGCCAAACTCCTGCCCCCGCGTCGGCGGCGACGCATCGCACACACCCGGAAGCGCAAAGCCCTCGGCCTTGCACCGTTGGAGGATCCATTCAGCAGGATCTGTCTCGCCGTCCATCGCTCGGCTCTCGATTTACGCCACAGCCTGAGCAGAAGCTGTCAACCCCGCCCAGTCACAGAGCCTGCTCACCGCGGTGGGGAGCACCTCTTCGATCGGGGCCAAGCCCTCGTGYCAGGCGGCTTCCCACTCAAACACAACCGGGCCGTTCCACTGCGCCGCGGCAAGCCCACGCACAAACGCCTCGATCGGTCGGCTGCCCGCGCCAATCTGCACCGGGTGCAGGTCCTTCGTGTCCTTGACGCGCACAAGCCCCAGCCTGCTGCCAAGTGTCTTGATCGCTGCTGCCGGGTCGTCGCCCTCTTCATCACCGATCGCCACATCGTAAGCAGCTTTAAGATAGGGGCTTGCGACCGCATCGATCAGTTCAGCGAGTTGCTCGGCGGATGAGAAATCTCCGCCGTTCTCGACGACGAGCACGGTGCCCGTGTTGCGCGCATGGTCGCACGCAAGCCCGAGCCGACCCGCGATCCGATTGAACGCCGATTTGTAACTCTCGCGCTCGGCTTTCTCGAACCCAAAGACCCGCACCATCGGGCACACAAGCTGGGCAGCGAGGTCGATCGCCCGTTTGGCCTGGCGGACCTCGCCCTCGGTGTCGAGGRGCCGACCAACGATCGGCGGGAAGATCGCCGCGTCAAACCTGATCCCCGTCGCCACGCACACGGGCTTGATGCCTGACGCATCCAACAGCGACCGGGTCTTGGCTTCGTCGGTCAGGAACGGGTCGCAGGCAAAGTCCAGCCCGCGCACGCCGCCCGTGCGCAGCTCGATCCCGTCGCACCCGGCGGCCTCGGCGATCGCCACCGCCTCGGGGAGGGTCTTCTTCGGGCAGGCCAGCGTGCTCATCGCGATCTCGATCATCGGGCTCTCCATCGACTCAACCGTCCGGGAATGACCAGATGGTAATCCCAAATCGGAGTCGGTCAAACCGGCCAGACTCCCCAGCCATGCTCCCCTGCCTCCATCCATCGGCAACAAGGCCCGTTTCGCTGGGCATCGGCTCCAAAATACACCACGATTCCAGTTGTAGGAGTGGCCCACCCCAACCAGTGGACCCGCGGAGTTGCCTATGAAACGCGCCAAGCCAATCGCTGCTCTTTGCCTGATTACCCTTGCGATCGGCGCGATGTCTGCGTGTGGCTCGACCCCCCGCGACAGCTTCTACCACTCTCGAACCCTCGGCATCTCACCTGTCGGCGACTCCCCCGCAAGCGCAGCCCTCTTTCGGAGTGACCGGCTCGTCTCGCGTCCCTAGGCTGAGGTGCCCATCACCCAAGCCGGAGACCGCGATGAAAAGAGCAGACGACTACGCCGACTATCTGTGCCTCGACAAACTGCTCGATGCCCAACGCACACTCAGCGACCCGCCCCACCACGACGAGATGCTCTTCATCATCCAGCACCAGACCTCGGAGCTGTGGATGAAGCTCGTGATCCACGAGATGCTGGCCGCCGCCAAGTTCATCAAAGAGGACAAACTCGAATCCTGCTTCAAGATCATGAGCCGGATCAAACACATCCAGACCCAGCTCCTGAATCAGTGGTCGGTGCTGGCAACGCTCACCCCGTCCGAGTACGCCCAGTTCCGCCATGTCTTGGGCACCGCCAGCGGCTTTCAAAGCCCGCAGTACCGCATGATCGAGTTCCTTATGGGCAATAAATCAGAACGCATGCTCAAGATGCACGAGAACAAACCCAAAGAACACGCCGAGCTTAAAACTGCTTTGGAATCGCCCAGCATCTACGACGAGTTCCTCCGCTACCTCGCGCGCAAAGGCATGCCCATCCCCGCTTCGCACACCGAGCGAGACTGGACCAAGCCCTACGAGCAATCAGACACAATCACCGAGGTGCTCTGCACGATCTATGAGAACCCGCAGAAGCACTGGGACGATTATGAGATGTGCGAGAAACTCGTCGACATCGAAGAAGCCTWCRYSMYCTRSYSAWWYMKSYRSWTSRAMRYNGTCGANACGCGTCRKSSGRMWCARRCCCRRYAYCGGKRRMRCCRMSGKCGTMYMSYRCSWCCAACKCRWSRYCGCMSASSAGYYCYTCSYYRWMCWMYGKYWWKTCGGCCAAAAAGGACTCGCAAGAACCGGCTTCGACCTCTCGCGAGAAATGATAAAAATTGATGACAAATTCACCCAGGTTCTCACACTCGGAATCGTCGAAGGCGGAACAGGAATCGACGGTGAACTCTTCGGCGACCTTCGAAGACACCCGACATCCTTCGGCCACTTCAGCAACCTCCTCGAATTCTCACCCGATACAAGCCTCGAAATCGGAGGCAGCTTCCTCGCAGGATCATCCGGCGCGGATCTGCGCAACAACGTCAACGCCTACGGACTCGACCTTACATTCATACACAAATTCGATGACGTTCGAAGAATTAAATGGCTATCGGAAGCCTACCTCCAACACCGCGACGACATCGTCGCCGAAGACGAAGCTCTAGGCTACTACACCCTCCTCGACGTCCGCCTGACCGACAACTACGGAGTTGGCGCACGATACGACAACGTAGAGCGAACCTTTACCACGGGCGAAGACGAAGCCTACAGCCTATACGT
>NVSP01000122.1 GCA_002732755.1 Phycisphaera sp. | reverse complement strand
TCCGATTGTGTGAGCGGCCAACACCGCCCGAGATTGTCTGAATGTCGCTTGGTCAAAGACCAAGCATGGAACGCAACAAGGCCACGCATGTTCTAAAACACGTCCGTGGCCTCCCGAAGGCGATAGACCGATCACTTCTGATCGATCGTGTCAGCATGGCTTGGCAATCAGCTCATGCACCGCTCCGAGGGGCACACTCTCACCGGCATCTGGCCTTGGCCCGGCGAGAGAAACAATACGAAACCGGGGCATACGAGCCGTCGGTGTGGCCAACATTAGACAGGCCATACGCCTCTGACCATTGTCAGAGCYYGGTTTGGTTCAATTTGGGAGGGTTTCAGGTCGCGTTGGATTGGGYGYTTRGGGSTRWASKGNCNCCNWGATCTTTGGGTGCCCGCTGGCCCGGCTGGATSCYRGACAWGACYTGSAGGGCGCGTTTGCCYTTGACCTTGCCCATCGTGGCCCAGAACTTTTTCTCCCGCTCGACGCGGATGACCACGGGCTCGTTGGCCGGTTTTTCGGTGACGATCAGGTCGCCGGGCTGGAGGTTGATGAGGTCCTGCATGGTCATCGTGGTCTCGGCGAGCACGCCGGAGACGCGGACGGCGGCCCGGCTGAGGGATGTGTTGATCCGATTTTGCACATCGGCGCTCTTGGTTTGGTCGCTCACCGAGAACCAACTCTGGGCGGCGAGGTCGTCCATGACCGGCTCGATCACATTGTACGGGATACAGAGGTTCATCGTGCCGGCGCGGTTTGACATCTTGATCTCAAAGCCGACGACAACCACGACCTCGTTGGGTGGCACGATCTGAACGAGTTGGGGGTTGCTCTCGATGGCAGCGATCGAATAGACGAGTTGGCGGATGCCGGCCCACGCTTCGCCGAGCGCTTCAAGCCCTCGTTCGGTGACATTGCTGATGAGGTTTGTTTCGATGACCGTCATCGGGCGCTGGGGGATGAAAAGGTCTTGGGTTGTCCCGCCGAGCAGGCGATCGATGATTGGGTAGATGATGAGTGGGCTGATTTCGAGGCACATCTGGCCTTCGAGTTTGTCGGCTTGGATGAGGTTGAAGCTTGTTGGGTTTGGGAGGCTGGCGATGAACTCGGCGTAGGTCATCTGCTCGCAGTTTGCAACCTTGACCTCGACGATGGTCCGCAGAAAGCCCGAGAGCGAAGCGCCGAAGTTTCGCGAGAACGCTTCGTGTAGCGTTTGCAGCGCGCGCATCTGGTCCTTTGAGACGCGCTCGGGTCTCTTGAAGTCGTAGTGTCGGACCTCAACAGCCTCGCCGTGGCGACGGTTCTTGCTGAAGACCTGGCCACTGACGGCGGTGTCTTCGACCTCACCCGAGTCCACCGCGTTGAGCAGGGCATCGATCTCATTCTGTTCGAGTACATCTGCGGACATTGGGCAAAGCTCCATGGATATGTGTTGAGCCCAAGGCGGCCCGTCCTTAGTGTTATCGGAAACCGGGGCGAATCTGCTTGAGAGTGACGAGGATCATGTTTCTTGTGGAACAATTGGGGCCGGATGGGTGATAGCAGTGGGTGCAAGAGGGGTAGCCTCTGCCAGCGGACAGTTTGCCAACACACACGGACGGTGACCATGAAGACAATCGGGATGATGCTGATCGGGCTTTTTGTGCTCGCGATGCCCGCGTTTGGGCAGCCAAACTTCGGCGATGTGCCCGAGGTCGCGATCTCGGCCAAGGCGTCGGGCACAACTTTTGTACCCGGACAGCGAGGTTTCCTCGTCGTTGTGCTCGACCACGGCGACGAGTTGCATTCCTGGCCCTCGGCGGAGCAAGATGTTCTGCCGCCGGAAATCGCTGAGTTTGCGATCCGTGCCCAGGTCCGGGTTGAGGAACTCCCCGAGTTTATCGCGCTCGGTCCTGTCCAATGGCCAGAGCCAAAGCCCGCGATAGTGCCGGGTGTGGACGGCCCGATGGAGGCGTTGACATACAAGGGCCGCGCTGTGGCGTATGTGCCGTTTTTGGTTGCCGACGATGCGCCGGTTGGTGATGTCGAGTTGAAGGTTGTTGTTGAGCTTCAGGCGTGCGACGACACCACATGTTTCATGCCGCAGTTTGAGACCAATACGGTTGGCATCTCGATCGCAGCGGAATCTGGCGGGCAGCTCGTTGATCTGGACTTTGAGGGCTTTGACGCGACGGTGTTTGATCGCGCGGACTTTGGTGAGTCGGTGCCGGTTGGCGAAAATACGCAGAGTGCTGACGATGGTGAGGTCGTTTTCACAGGTGCCAAGTTCCTCGGCTTGGTTCCGCTTCCAGCACCTGGTTCGCCCGGGTTCTTGTTTGCGATCGCGCTTGCGGGTGTGGTTGGCGGGTTTGTCTTGAACCTGACGCCTTGCGTGCTGCCGGTGATCCCGATCAAGGTTCTGACGCTGACCCAGCACGCGGGCGAGAGCCGGGCCAAGGCTGCATTCCTGGGTGTGTGGATGGCGATCGGAGTGGTTGCGTTCTGGACAGCGCTTGCGATCCCGGTGCTTTTCCTGAAACAGGTGAGCGATTTTGCCGATCCGTCGAAGCTCTTTGGGATCTGGTGGCTCACGGGCGGGATCGGCGTGGCGATCGTTGTCATGGCAGCGGGGCTGATGGGGCTTTTCAACATCTCGCTGCCACAGAGGGCGTACATGTTCAACCCCAAGGCCGACAACGCGTCGGGGTCATTCTTGTACGGCATCATGACCGCGGTGCTCGGCTTGCCCTGCTTTGGGTTTGTCGTTGGCGCGATTTTGCCAGCCGCAATCGCGTCGGACTCGAAGCTGATTGTTGCGACGGTGTTCTTTTCGATGGGCGTGGGGATGGCGCTGCCGTATTTGGTGCTGTCGGCGTTCCCGGGTTTGCTCAAGCATGTTCCAAAGACGGGGCCAGCGAGTGATTTGGTGAAGCAGGTCATGGGCTTGCTGTTGATGGCAGCGGGCGCATACTTCATCGGCGCGGGTGTGCTTGTGCTCGTGGCGGAGATGCCATACTTGGCGAAGGTGCTTCACTGGTGGGTTGCAGGGCTGCTCGTTGTGATGGCTGGCGGCTGGCTTGTGTACAGAACTGTGCGGATCACGAGGAAGCCTTTGCCCGTGGCAGTATTTGGTGTCGTGGCGTTGCTGCTGGCGGCTGCGGGCATCATGGTTGCGCAGAATCAAACCGGGCAGGCGAAGGAGCGGTGGGAACAGAAGGAGGCGGCCCGGCTGGAACGAATCATTACGGGTGGATATTCGACCAGCTCGTGGAACGAGTTCTCATCCGAACTGTTCGAGAAAGCTCGGGCCGATGGCAAAGTGGTCGTGCTCGACTTCACAGCAGAGTGGTGCCTGAATTGTAAAGCGCTCAAGGCGGCGGTCCTGAATGTGGAGCCTGTCAAGGGCAGGCTGCTGGATGAGGATGTCGTCGCGTTTGAGGTCGATCTGACAGCGCGCTCGGCACCCGGCTGGGAGAAGCTGCGAGAGTTGGGTCAGACGGGGATCCCGACGCTTGCGATCTTTGGTCCGGGCTTGCCCGATGGGCCTTGGATTGCCAATGTGTATAGCTCTGGTCAGGTTGTCTCGGCGATCAAGAACGCAGCTGGCGGCGGGTCATCTGAGGTCTCGGCCCGGTAAATGCGGAGGTCATCAGCAATAGAGGGCGATGGGGTTTGCGGGGGCGTAAAATGGTTTGACCCTGCCCGGTTTTGCGGCTACCTTTGCCCCGCACAGCCTGCTGGCTGACGCGCGGGTGTAGCTCAGTGGTAGAGCGTCACGTTGCCAACGTGAATGTCGTCGGTTCAAGTCCGATCACCCGCTTTCAAGACTCCCGGTACCAATTGGTGCCGGGAGTTGTTGTTTTTAGGCAGCGTTTGTTCGGCGCGGGCCTCGACTTGCGATAGAGCTACTCGAGCCTGTCATAGGCGACATATCCGTGTGGTAGGGATCAGAATCGGTTGGCGTACTCGGTTGGGTAAGGTGGAGTTTGGGTGTAGCCAATGTCACCCGGTCGAAGATTCACAAAATCAGACAAGGAAAGACCTGTGCGAACCAGTGGGAAATGCCGTGTWGCTAGATCATGAAGCGAATGTGGGGTGACAAGTTTTTTGCTATACTTTGCTAGGTGGCTCGAATCATTTTCTGATAGGGCCACTAATACGTTTTTGACTTAATTGATCGCTTGGCTGAACCATGAGGTAGAGAAATGTTGAGAACCTGTGCGGGTATAATCGGCTTGGCAGTAGTTTTGGGTGTGAGCGGCTGCCAAACGGGGGGTGGCTCCGAAGCGGTTGACTATCGGCAAGGCTTCCGGCAGATGATCTCGGAGGCCAGAGATGCGGTCTTCCCCTCACTTGTCCATGTCGAGGTGACGGGCGTGAGCTACTGGGGCGGGCAGGAGCGTCGCTACCAGTCGACGGGCAGCGGCACGATCATCTCACCGGGTGGACTTGTGCTGACCAACGCGCATGTGACAGATTCGGGCATCGAGTTCTGGTGTACGCTGGCTGACAAACGCCGCGTGACGGCGACGCTCGTTGGCGAAGACCCGATGACAGACCTTGCGCTCTTGCAGATCAACCTCGATGAACTGGGCGATGACAGAGAGTTTGCGCACGCGGCCTTTGGTGATTCGGACTTGCTCGAGGTTGGCGACCAGGTGCTTGCGATGGGTTCGCCGTACGCGCTTGACCGAACGGTGACCTACGGTATTGTGTCCAACACGGAACGAGTTTTTACATCTGGCGCAGATGATGAGTTTACACCGATGTACCTATCGGGTAACCGCAGCGGGATGTTGACGATCTGGATCCAGCACGATGCGCTCATCAACCCCGGAAACTCCGGCGGGCCKYTGGTSRATMTTSATGGKGAGGTCATCGGAGTGAACACACGCGGCGGGGCGGGGGCGGGCTTTGCCACGCCTTCAAATCTTGCCAAGCGCGTCGCAGAGGAACTTAGTGAACACGGCGAGGTCGCCCGCACAACAATTGAGGTTGATCTGCTGCACCTGGAACGCACAGGCTATACACAGGGCGTGTTCGTCGATTCGGTGACATCAGATGGGCCAGCCGCGGCGGCCGGGCTCAACGCCGGCGATGTTATTCTGGCGGTCGATGGCCAGCGTGTGACCGTCAACTACCCGGAGGAGATCCCGCATGTGATGGCAAAGTTTGCCGAGGGCGAGCCGGGCGAGGTGCTGAACCTGACCGTGATGCGTGACGACGAGGAGATCCAAATCGGTGTCACGCTCGATCCGCTTCTGCCTGACACGGGCAAAGAGATTTACCTGCGTGAGTGGGGCATTAGCCTCCGAGAGATCACGCCCTTCATGGCACGGACCCGTCGGTTCGAGTCGGAGCGGGGCGTGCTGATCTCGGGTGTACGCTCAGGCGGACCGGCTTCGATGGCAGAGGTCCCGGTGACATGGGGCGATGTGCTGATCGAGATCGATGGCCTCGCGATCGAGACATTTGAGGATGTGCTACAGGCGTATGATGTATTCTTGGATCGAGGCAAAGCAGACGATCGTCCAGAGAGCTTGCTTGTTGAATTTGATCGCAACGGCAAAAACTACATCACTCTCTTTGATACAGAAGAGATTGAACGCCCCGACCCGCCGCGAGAGCTCCCAAAGGCGTGGATTGGGCTGGCGACACAGCCGGTCGTTCCAGAGCTTGCTGAAAAAATGGGTATGGAGAAACAGGGCGGGTTTCGCGTGACGCGGGTGTACCCAAGGACGGTCGCAGCCGAGTCTGAGCTTCGGGCTGGCGATGTGATCGTGTCGGTGAACAGTGAGGACATCAAGCCGCGGGTCGTCGAGCAGTCGGGCCTTTTTTCGCGGGCTATCCGAAAGCTCTCGGTGGGCGACGAGGTCGAGATCGGGTTCATCCGTGACGGCGAGTTTGGTCGGTGTACCGTGAAACTCGAACGAAACAGAACCACAGCCGATGAGGCTCGCCGGGTGAGCAGTGACGATTTTGGCCTGTCTGTGCGGGCTGTGACATTCTTTGACCGTGACGATCGGCGGTGGGATGAGGATGTCAAGGGTGTGATCGTGCTGTCAACTGTATCGGCGGGCTGGGCTGAGACCGCCGGGATAACGATGAGCAGCCTGATCCACACTATCGACGGTGAGGCGATCAAGAGCACGCGTGACTTTCAGCGCGTGATGGAGCGGATCGAATCGGAACAGCCGGACCGTGTAGTATTTGAAATACTGCGAGGATATGATTCATCATTCAAGTTCGCCGAGCCGAACTGGAAACCGATCGAACTTGAAAATCCGGATGACGAGCAAGAGAAATAAGAAGAGCAGGACGCGTAGGTGGCAGTGAAGTATGAGACATCTTGATAGGAACTCAGAGATGAACCAGTGTGGGTCAAAAATTTCGTGCGTCGCGGCTGCGTCGCTTCTCTTTGTTTGTGCGTTCTCTGCGAAGGCGCAGGTCGCTACCGACGAGGAACGCGCGAGAGGTGAGCAGTATCAAGCGATCACGGAAGCGACATTAGACACACTGGTGCGCATTAAGTGTGTGATGACAATGGAAAGCCCCTGGGGCGGCGAGGCCGAAGAGCACGAGATGGAAATGTCGGGGACGCTCATCAGCGCCGACGGCAATATTCTGCTTGCAAACAGCATGATGGGTGGGTTGTACGGGCGAATGTTCGGCGGCGCCCAGACAACGCTGCGAGTTATCAAAATTCTTATTGGTGATGATACAGAAGGCCTTGCCGCGACAATTGTGGCGCGTGACACGGACCGGGATTTGTGCTGGCTGACGCTGGATGAGAGGCCTGCTGAGCCGCTGCCGTTTCTTGATATCGAAGTGGAAGCGGAGCGTCCGATTCTTGGTCAGTCCGTCTTCCAGGTCACCCGGCTGGGCGAGTTCTTTGCTCGCGCACCGGTTGTCAATGAAGCGCACATTGGCGCAGAACTAACCACGCCACGAGAATTATTTCATCTGAGCGCGGGTTCGCTTGAAGCCGGGTTGCCCGCGGTCGATCGAAACGGGGCGTTTGTGGGCTTTGTGATTACGCAGATGCCGGACTCAGACGAGATGGAAGCCGCCGGTGGCATGATGGGCGGGAGTTGGTCGGACTCGTACATCTGGGCGATCCTGCCGGCGGCAGAGGTTGTCAAGGCAACCGAGGATGCCATGTCATTGCTTGACGAAGAAGAGTAAACCGGCGAGTAACTTAGCAGCCTGCATTGAAGTTGGCGATCCATGCTGTGAAGTCGGTGGGGGTGCATACGCCGTCGTTGTTCTGATCGCAGGTTGGCAGGTTGTTGTTGAAGGCGTTGATCCACGCGGTGAAGTCGGTGGGCGTGACGCTGCCGTCGCCGTTGATGTCGGCTAGGCAACTGGCTTCAACAATCGTGCTGATGGTTCCCATCGTGGGCTGATTGACGGTTTGCGTGATGCCGCTGGGCCATGTGATCTCGATGCGATCGATGGATGTGTCGGAGCCGATCCCGAACCAGACTTCTGCGGGGTTTGTGTTGCAGAAGCCGTGGGCGGAGCGGTGCATCCGATGGATTTCTCTGCCGGTGTTTGTGATGGCGACGCAGCGTGCGCCGACACCGTCTCGGTTTGAGGTTGTGCCAACGAGCTTGATCGCGGCCCACGGGTTGCCATTTCCTTGGTTCTGGAAGAAGCTGTTGTCCTGCTCGGTGTTTCGGTCTTGTGCTGGGCCGCCGTTATTGACATAGATATCGATGTCGCCGTCACGGTCATAGTCACCGAACACGATGCCGTGGCAGCGGGTTCCACCGGCAGCGGTAATGCCGCTCGCACCCGAAACATCGTTGGCATTGAGGCCGCCGGAGCCGTTGGGTGTTATGAGTAGCAGAATGTCTGGAGATGCAAAGTCAGGTGTGCCTGTTCCTATGAAGATATCTGGGAAGCCGTCGAGATCGATGTCGCCGGTGTTGTGCCCCATGTCGGTTTGCCCGGTCATGCCGCTGCCGACGGTGACATCGGTGAATGTTCCGTCGCCGTTGTTGAGAAAGAGCGGGCTTGGTACTTCCGGGTTGAGTTG
>NVSP01000121.1 GCA_002732755.1 Phycisphaera sp. | reverse complement strand
CGTGGCACCCCAGCATTTGCATTTGACAAGCCCACACGCACTGACCCGGAGACGGTCAGTGGCACGAAACGCAGGAGTTCCAAACGCTCCAGATGTGGTCGAGTTGCTCGAATGTTTGATTGTAAAAAAGACAGCCCCGCCGAACGAATCGGCGGGGCTGCTCGAAAGTACACATTGCTACAGGAAGTAGCTTTGCTTAGCCGGGTTTAGCGGCGACGGCGAACAGCTGCGAGGCCACCGAGGCCGAGCAGTGCAACACTTGCTGGTGCTGGGATCGGATCACCAGTGAGCTCGAAAGCTTGGTTGTGAGTGCCAGGGTTGCCGCCGACATTGATGTCGGATCCACCGACTGTTGGGGCTGAGTCGATCAGGAAGAACTCGGAGAGTGTTGCTGGGCCGAAGGCGCCAAGATCATCACCGATCATTTGAATGAGACCGTTTTCGGCAACGGTAGGAGCCGAACCGATTGTGATGGTCCAGATGAAGTTACCAGCCTGTGGGAAGGCGATGCCGAACGAGCTGACGAAGCTGCTTGCAGCGTCGAAGAACTGGAAGAATGCGACGCCGCCTGTGGTGTCAACACCACCGACAAATCGCATCTCGGTGAGGGTCATATCAGCGCCTGCGGTTGACTGGTAGTCGTCAAAACCGCTGAAGCCTGCCTGTGGGCCGAATGTAGCGAAAGCACCACCCATGTTCGAGTAGTGAACAGCAGCGATCCCACCGAGATCGGGGCTGCCGATTTCTTGAGCGTTGATGCTGTACATGCTGGGATCCAGCAGGTTCGAAATAGGTGCGTTGGTCAGGTCAGCAGATGCCGACGAAGCGACTGCGAGGCCTGCAACAAAAATGATTGTCTTTGTCATGTCTCTTCTCCAAATGTTAGAAAATCAGTCGATCGATCTGATCTTCAATTTGTACGAGAGATCACGCATACAAAACGCACATGGCGAGTGCCTTGTGAAAAACGCGTTGTCGAGCGTAAGTCTCTCGTCTTCCTGCTCGTACCGGGCCCATGAAGATCCGGTGACCCAAGCCTATAGCGGAATCCCCTCGAACGCAACAGTAAAATCAATACACGGCTACGCGACCGCCACTTGGGGAGGCATGTAAGGAGAATGATAGGAATTTGTGGTGAGGATTGTGGATATGGGTAGTCTGCGAAGCTACACCAGATCAACTATGGGACCAAGGTGCGACTCGTATCGCTTCCACCTGCCCATCGAGGATGTGTACATCGGCCTGCGGACTTGGTCCACACTGAGGGTGACCACGGTCCGGTTGCTCTTGTGCGATTCGAGGCAGGCATCATCCCACTCGAGGCCAACGAAATCGATGAGCCGCCGGGCCTGCGATTCTTTGTCGGCGACGATGTCCTCGTAGCGGACATCAAGAATCGGTGTTTCAAGAACACTCTTCCAGTGTTCCATGATCCGTTGGTACTGCTGGTAGTAGTGGGCCAGCGTGTCGGTGCTGCGCGAATAGGCCTGATTTTCCGGCCCCGCAAAGTGTTGCAAGAAGCAGGACAAACAGGTGTCGCGCGGGTCTCTCTGGCAGTGGATGATCTTGGCGCCGGGGAGGATCATCTCGATCACGCCGGCGTGCAGGAAGTTCTGCATGAGTTTGTCAACGATGACCGGTGCGTTCTTGCCCGCGGCTTTGAGTTCGGCGAKCGCSGTSCGYGCRAGCCGATCGACRCCGGCGGCRKTGAATGAATCCAGYCGTTGKGTYTGWGTTTCMTCGGCGGAYCGGATGACCGCCAGTTCWCGCGCWGCCATMGGGATGATCTGGCGTTCGCCGATGCCTTCTGCTTGTGGGTGGCTTGCGATGATCTGTTCGACGAGTGTGGTGCCCGAGCGTGGCATGCCGACGATGAAGACGAAGCCCGTGCCGTCGCGGCGTGAGCGAGGGAGGTTCTTCATTCGCTCAGCGCTAAACGCCTCGATCCGCTGGTCCATCCAAGTCTGCCAACCGTCGCGTGTGTGGTGCGATGGGCGGAGYGCGTTGGCCTCGGCCCCGGCTTTCCACGCATCGTCGTATCGGCCCAGTTTTTCATATTCCGCAGCAAGTTCGTAGAGGATCGCAGCCCGGTTTTCGCCAGAAGTAGATTCGACGGCCTCGGCGCGTACGAGAATCTCGACCGCTTCTTCCCGCCTGTCGCATGATCTAAGGCACTTGGCATAGGTTGCGACATTTTGGCCGTTGGAGAGATTTTTCTCAGCCAGCGGCTTGATAAGCTCCGCGCCCTTGGCTGGCTGACCTTCGACATTGAGCAGATCCGCCATAACCCTAATGGCTCGCGGTGAGTTCGGGTCTTTTTTGAGCGCGATCTCGAGTTGGGCCTTTGCGCCTTGGACATCCTGNAGCGCCAGGCAACAGAGCGCGTGCGCTGCGTGCGCATCTGCCGGGGCCTTCGGGTCCTTGCACGCTTTTTGCATGAGCTTGAGCGCTGGCTCATGGTGGAGAATGCCCATCAGGCTCATCCCGAGATTGAAGATGATGCTCGGCTCATCGGGGTGTCTTTTTATAAGATCCTGAAGAACACCCACAGACTCGGTGAGCTTGCCTTCAGACTGGAGCTTCTGCGCAAGTTCGCCCAGTTGTTGGTCTTTGGCAATCTGTTCCTTGCTGATTTTCTTGCCCACGCTCAACCCCGTAGTAGATAGATGTGAAAGAGAAGCTAGTCACTGTAGCGTTGGCGGAGTTTGGTGCTCATCCGGGCCATCAGGTGCGCCCGTTCGAACTCATCGGCCCAGTCCTGCAGCATCGCCCGCGCCTCATCATCGGGCACCGGTGCGCCCGGCAGCGGGCAGCTCGGCCCAAGCAGACGCTCGGCCATTGCCCGGTAGCGAGAGAGCGTTCGGTCACCTGCGAAGTTGAGCAGGTCAAAGTCCTCGTTGAGGATTAGGACGATCGGCACGCGGAGTCCGCCACAGAGCATGATCCTCTCGGCGAGATCCATGTGCTGGTCGCGATCAAGAAATCGGCAGGTGATCGCGCCCGATGCACGCTCGATGTGGTCGATCACCGGCATCTGCTGGGCGCAGTCGCCGCACCAGATCCCGCTGACGACAATGACATTGATCTCACGCTTGAACGAGCCGATCAGCGATGACTGTGCATCGGTAAGCCGGGTTTGTGCGTGSAGCGCTTCCCAGCCYTTGCGGTGGTGGGGCGAGCCGGTGCCCAGATAGTCGCAGTAGCCAAGGCCGGCGTCGAATTTGGAACGGAGAAAGTCGGGTGTCAGCATACAAAATGGTATGCCGTATTGGCACCGGCTGCAGAACTGAACCAATCACTAGGCTCAATGAACTTCGACACGCTTTGGGGTGGCTGACAAAGCGGGYCGCAAGTTAGTTGCCCATCTTCTTCTCAATCCGGCTTAGCGTATCYCGGATTTCWCGGATCAGATCTGTTGATTCRTSTGARGTYTCARYKGYTTCRGRTGATGCYKRCGMGATCTTGCCGTCGGMGAGCCKGTCRCGCTGYTCRAGGACCGCATCGCGGAACGMCTTTGCATCCCGGATGCCGACAAGGTGGACAAGCGCCGAGCCTACGCCCGATTGCCCCGCGGTCTCGACATTGATGGCATCGACGCCGCAGTAGCGCATCACGGGGCCTTGGAGGACGCCAAGGTCGGTGATTTTGTCGAGCGGGATAGTTTTTTCGACCTTGTTGAACACGCCACGACGGACACGCAGCGACCGTTCGAGCAGTGTGCACTGGATGTTGCGGTACTCGATCGTGCGGATCAGGTACACCAGCGGCAGAACTATGATCAAGAACGGAATGCCCACGATAATAAGCGTCAGCGGGATGKCGGTGGCGATGACATAGTACTTGACCGCGCTATCGAACACTGCTTCTTCAAGTACGATTTCTTCCCGCATACCAAGTACCCCTGTGTTGTTCTTAGGAAAGCAGTCTACCCGTTTGCATCATCGACCGCGCCGCGAAGCTTTCGCAACTCATCGAACGCCTGAATCGGGCTGAGTTCATCGAGCTTAATCTCGCGGAGCCGATCGACCGCGGGGTGTGGCACAAACTCGGTAAAGAGCGACATCTGAGCCGTTGGGCCTAGCGCAGACTGCGGCGCCTTGGGGGGCGAGCCGTGGTGGACCGCCAGCGAACCGAGCACATCCTTGGCGCGATCGGTCACGGCTTTGGGCACGCCCGCGAGCCTCGCGACATGGATACCAAACGATTGCTCGCTGCGCCCCGGCTCGATCTGGTGCAGGAACACGATCTCGGGCTGGCCGTCGTTGCCCTGCCATTGGCGGACCGCCACATGCAGGTTGCGGACCTTGCCTTCGAGTTGCGATTCCAGATCCGTCAGCTCGTGGTAGTGCGTGGCGAACAGCGTGCGGGCGCTGCGCTCGGCGAGCGTTTCAACAATCGCCCACGCGAGACTCAGGCCGTCGAGTGTGGAAGTACCTCGTCCGATTTCATCGAGTATCACAAGAGACTGTTCGCCGGCGTGGTTGAGGATGTTGGCCGTCTCGATCATCTCGACCATGAATGTCGATTGCCCTCGGTGCAGCGCATCGTCGGCGCCGACACGGGTGAAGATCCGATCGGTCAGCCCGATCGTCGCCGACTTGGCCGGCACAAAGCTGCCCGCGTGCGCCAGAAGCGTGACGAGCGCAACTTGCCTGATAAACGTGCTTTTACCTGCCATATTTGGGCCGGTGATCAGAGCGAGTGCTGCGTGTGTGCCTCCAAGATCCAGCCCGTTCGGGACAAAGTCCTGTTCGAGTGATTCTTCGAGCACCGGGTGGCGTGCCTCGACCATGACGAGCGAGCGGTCGGTGGTCATCTCGGGGCGGGTCCAACTGCGTCTGGCTGCGCGGTCGGCAAAGGCGGTCAGCACATCCAGTTCGGCGACCGCCCGCGAGAACGCCGASAGCGTGGRCAGGTGCYTYGTRATCTCGGCGGTTAGTTTCGTAAACARYTCGCGCTCGATCTCCTGCGCCATCGACTCGGCCCGCGAGACCCGGTCCTCGAAGTCTTTGAGTTCGGGCGTGATGTACCGCTCCGCGTTCTTGAGAGTCTGCTTGCGTGTCATCGCGTGGGCAGCGAGTTTGTCGCCCGCCGTTGCTGCTTGCACCGCGGTCAACTCGACATAGTACCCAAAGACGCGGTTGAAGCCGACCTTGATGCCGGGCAGGTCGAGTTCGCTTGCGATYTTKGCYTGGTACTGGGCGAGCCAACTCGCTGCGTCGGTTTGCAGCGAACGCGCTTCGTCGAGGCGTGTGTCGATCCCGGCCCGGAACACGCCGCCGTCACGCAGGAATGTTGGCGGGTCATCGACACACTCTGTTGCGATGCGTTCAGAAACAGGTTTGAGCACGGCCTCGATGTCTTTAAGATCGGTGTGTTGCGCCGCGAACGCGGGCGTGGATTCCGTCAATTCGCAGAGGCGCTCGATGAGGCTTGCCGACCTTCCAATGCCGACGATGTCCCGTGGCGAAGCGCGCCCGAGGGCAAATCTTCCTCCGATTCTCGCAACATCCTGAATCGGTGCGAGCGCTTCGCCGAGTTCGCTCGCAAGCCTTCGGTCGGCAGTCAACGCCGCGACGCGGTCGTGTCGGCTTGTGATCGTTTCCATCCTGCCCGCGGGCCTACAGAGCCAGTCRCGGACGAGGCGTTTGCCCATCGAGGTTCGACAGCCGCCCTGGCCCGCCTGCCCGAGAAACAGGCCGACGACCGAGCCTTTGGTCGAGCCGTCGCGGATGGTGCGTTCGATCTCCAGCGCGCGGAGGCTGACGGCATCGACGATGCACCGACCCGCGGGGTCTTCGCGCTTTGGGGGCTGGAGGTGCGCGAGCGTTGCCGCCGCGATCGCGCCGGGGCGTGCATCGACGCGTTCGTTGCCGATCGCCTGCGTTTCGCGCAGGTATCGGATGAGCGCGCCCGCCGCCGCCACAGCCGGGTCGTCGTGTTCGAGGCCGAACCCCGAGAGCGTGGAGACACCGAATTGTTCGAGGACGGCTTGGAGCGATTCATCGAGCCGAAAGTGCCACGAGGGCCTGCCGGTGCCCGCGATCTCGAGCCGATTGAGCAAACGCTGCGTGCGCGTTGGCGGGCTACCCGAGTGTGGCTCAAGATACAGAAGTTCACAAACCGCACGAGAAGCAAGCTCGTCGGCGAGCGTGCCGGCGTCGGCATCAAAGAGTGTCAGCTCGCCCGTCGAGACCTCGGCGACCGCGACCGACGCCTTGGAATCATCCCCCGCATCAGTGAACACAACCGCAGCGATGCGGTTGACGGTTGAGCCTTCGAGCAGGCCGTCGTCAACGAGCGTGCCCGGCGTGATGACCTGCGTGACCGCGCGCTCAACAACACCCTTGGCATCCTTTGGGTCCTGGATTTGGTCGGCGATCGCGACCCGGTAGCCCAGCGCCACGAGCTTGCGGAGATACTTGTCGAGCTGGTGGTGGGGTGCGCCCGCCAAAGGCACGCCGCCGGTGCGTTCGGTGAGTGTCAGCCCGAGCTGGTCCGCGACGAGTTTGGCATCGTCGAAGAAGAGTTCATAGAAATCGCCCATACGGAAGAAGAGGATGCAGTCCGGGTGCTCCTTCTTGAACCTCATGTACTGGCGCATCGCGGGTGTTTTGGTCGGGTCGCCCATCGTCTATGAAGATAGCGCCCGCCCGAGTCCGGGTGCGGAGCATCGGCCTGTCGGTTGCGCCCGGTTCGTCAGTTTGTCATGGCGTTGTCGCCCGCGGGCAGGTCTTTCGCCACGGCTTTGACATTTGCCAGCAGCGCATCAAGGTCGCCCGTCGTCAGTTCCGGGTTCACGCAGACCATGCGGATCACGCGCCTGCCGTGGACGATGCCCCATCCAAGTTTTGCGAGCTGTCGACGGTCAAGCTCATCGCAGATCTGGTCGCTGGGTTTGCCGGTCACCTCAAAGCAGATATTGATCCACTGCGGATCGCAAGAAAGCGTCAGCTCCGGGTCATCGACAACCCGCGTGTGAAAGTGCTCGGCGAGCTGCATCTGGCGGTGCAAGCGCTCGCGGTAGCCTTCGTCGCCCAGGTGTTGCCACGCGGCCCAGAGTTTGAGCGCATCGTTGCGTCTGCCGCACTGCAGCGAGCGGGTGCCCGGGTTGAGATTGTCCTCATCTTGTTGGAAAAGATATGTTGCGGTTTCGTCGAAATGTTTGGCGGTCAGCCCCGGCTTTCGCGTGAGCATGACCGAGCAGATCAGCGGCACACCCATCATCTTGTGCGCATCCCATGTGAACGAGTCGGCGAGTTCGAGGCCATCCATCAGCGGCGCGAATGTGTCCGAGAGAAGGGCGCTCCCGCCGAACGCGCCGTCAACATGGACCCAGAGTTTGTGTTTGTGTGCAACATCGGTGATCGCTCGGATCGGGTCGAACGCGCCCATAACGGTGGTGCCTGAAGTCGTGATGACCATCAGCGGCTGCGCACCGTCTGCGATGTCATGTTCGATCAACTGGTCCAGTTCTTTTGGGATCATTCTGCCGATTTCATCGACCTGGACTGTGTGGACATTGTCGCGCCCAAGGCCGATCATCCCCGCGTTTTTACGCACGGAATAGTGCGACTCGGCTGAGGTGTAGACGATGTGGCGACCGCCGGGGTGGCCTTGTTCACGCGCGCATTCGATGCGTTCGTTGCGCGCGATGATCATCGCTGCCATGTTGGACATCGAGCCGCCGGGCGTGAACAAGCCGTCGCCGCCGGCAATGCCTGCGAGGGCTTTCATCTTGTCGATCAGGATTTGTTCGATCAGAACCTGCACGCCCGCGGCTTTGTAGGTGTACATCGATGTGTTGCACACCGCGGCGAGTATCTCAGCGAGGACCGCGATGGGTTCGCGCCCGCCGAAGAGTTGGTTGAAGAAGCCGGGGCCGGTGGCGGCTGGTGTTGCTGTGACGACGCTTTGAAGCTTGCGGATCGAATCTTCGAGCGAGTGCCCCTTGGTTGGGATTTCAAGCCCGAGATCGGTGATCGCCTGCGAAGGGTCCAGAGTCGGGCGGACCGGCTGGGCGGCCTCGGATTCGAGAAGTTGGGTGA